>JANOSS010000041.1:0-11005 GCA_031415995.1 Caulobacter sp.
GCCACCGCCCGGGCACCAAGGGCGGCTACTTCCCGGTCAATCCGGTCGATAGCGCTCAGGACCTGCGCGGCGAAATGCTGGCCGTCATGGGCGAGCTGGGCATGAAGCCGGAAAAGCACCACCACGAGGTGGCCCCGGCGCAGCACGAGCTGGGCCTGAAGTTCGACACCATGATCGTCATGGCCGACCGCCTGCAACTGTATAAGTACGTGATCCACAACGTGGCCCACGCCTATGGCAAGACGGCCACCTTCATGGCCAAGCCGATGTTCGGCGACAACGGTTCGGGCATGCACGTCCACCAGTCGATCTGGGGCGACGGCAAGCCGCTGTTCGCCGGCGACAAGTACGCCGGCCTGTCGGACATGTGCCTGTGGTACATCGGCGGCATCATCAAGCACGCCAAGGCGATCAACGCGTTCTCGAACTCCACGACGAACTCTTACAAGCGCCTGGTCCCCGGCTACGAAGCCCCCGTGAAACTGGCCTATTCGGCCCGCAACCGGTCGGCCTCAATCCGTATCCCGCACGTCGACTCGCCGAAGGCCAAGCGTCTGGAAGCCCGCTTCCCCGACCCGATGGGCAACCCCTATCTGACCTTTGTGGCGCTGCTGATGGCCGGCCTGGACGGCATCAACAACAAGATCGATCCGGGCGCGCCCGCCGACAAGAACCTCTACGATCTGCCCCCGCGCGAGCAGAAGAAGATCCCGGAAGTGTGCGGTTCGCTCCGAGAAGCTCTCGAGAACCTCGACAAGGACCGCGCCTTCCTGAAGGCCGGCGGTGTCATGGATGACGACTTCATCGACAGCTACATCGAGCTGAAGATGGAAGAGGTGATGCGTCTGCAGCTGCACCCGCACCCTGTTGAATTCGACATGTACTACAAGTGCTAGATTAGACTGCGTTCAGGACTGGGAATCAGGGCCGGAGAGAAATCTCCGGCCCTTTTCTTTTGGGCTTGATGACGACAGCTGCGCCGCGAACTTGGGAATGATTTCTTACTTAGGGGCGCCGACTGAACAAAATTGTCGCAACTCCGCAACAGAACCGACTTAAACCGTCCGAAGCGATCGAAATCCCGTAGCGAACGATATCGCTGAAGCGTCAACTGGGCTTAACGCACCGCAAACGGAAGCGACGTGAACGCCCTCCTCCAGGGTCGGCGCCACGAAGCTTGGTCAGCACAGGATCTCTCCATGCACACCTCCAGTCGTCCCCTTCGTCGCGTCCTCGGTCTCTCGTGCGGTTTCGCCGCCTTGAGTATTGCAGTCGCCGCCGCCCCCGCCGCCCTCGCTCAGGAAACGGTCGGTGAGATCATCGTCACCGCCCAGAAGCGCAGCGAAAATCTGCAAGATGTGCCGGTTTCGGTAACCGCCCTTGCTGGCGAGCGGCTGCAATCGGCCTTCGCCGCCGGCGACGACATTCTGGCCCTGTCGGCCAAGGCGCCGGGCCTCTACGCCGAGTCGTCGAACGGTCGGGCCGCACCGCGCTTCTACATCCGCGGCCTCGGCAACGCCGATTTCGACCTGGCCGCCTCGCAGCCGGTCTCGATCATCCAGGACGACGTGGTGCTGGAAAATGTGGTGCTGAAGAGCTCGCCGATTTACGACATCGAGCAAGTTGAAGTCCTGCGCGGCCCGCAAGGCACGCTGTTTGGCCGCAACACCACGGCCGGCATCGTCAAGTTTGGCTCCATCAAGCCGAGCGAAGACGCCAAGGCCCGCGCGGCGGTCTCCTACGGCAGCTTCAACACCATGACCCTCGACGGCGGCTTCGGTGGGGCGCTGATTCCTGGCAAGGTCGCGGCCCGCGCTTCGGTGCTGGTCCAGCATCGCGACGACTACATCAACAACGGCTTCACGAAGAAGAAGGACGCCTTGGGCGGCTTCGACGAAAAGGCGGCGCGCCTGCAGGTGCTGTTCACGCCGACCGAGGCGCTCTCTGCTCTGTTCAACGTTCACGGCCGCGACCTCGACGGCACGTCAGCCACGTTCCGCGCCAACGTCCTGACCAAGGGCTCCAACAAGCTCAACGCCAACTATGACCGCAAGACGGTCTATTTCGACGCCGGCGCGGGCAACCCTCAGAAGTACAAGGGCTGGGGCACTTCGGCCAACATCGGCTACGACTTCGGTGACGTCACCCTGACCTCGATCACCGCCTACGAAGAGACCCATGGTTCAAGCCGTGGCGATATCGACGGCGGCAATCTGGCGGGCCCGGGCTTCATCCCGTTCCCCTCGGAAAGCACCGATGGCATCAAGCAGCTGGACCAGATCACTCAGGAACTGCGCCTCGCCAGCGACACCGATGGCGCGCTGAGCTGGCAGGTCGGCGGCTTCTACTTCGACTCCAGCTATCAGATCCGCACCGATCCGGGTTTTGCCCCGGTGACCACGCTGGAACAGGGAAACAAGTCCTGGGCCGTGTTTGGTCAGGCCTCATATGATGTGACCGAAGCCTTCACCCTGACTGGCGGCCTGCGCTACACCAGCGATGACAAGGACATGCGGGTCATTTCTGGCCCCAATCCCGTCGCGCCGTTGTCGGTTTCCGACGAGAAGGTCAGCTGGGACCTGGCGGCGTTTTACGACGTCGCAGAGAACATCAGCGTCTACGGCAAGGTCGCCTCGGGCTTCCGCGGTCCGTCGATCCAGGGCCGCGATATCGCCTTCTTCTCGCCGGCCTCGGTCGCCCAGTCCGAAACCATCATGTCTTATGAAGTCGGCCTGAAGAGCGAACTGCTGGACCGCCGCATCCGTCTGAACGGTGCGCTGTTCACCTACACGATCGATGATCCGCAATTCAGCGCCGTCGGCGGTGGCTCCAACTCCAACCGCCTGATCAACGCCAAGAAGGGCGAGGCCTATGGCATCGAACTGGACGGCGAATTTGTCGTCACCGAAAACCTCGTCCTGACGGCTGGCTACAGCTATGCCAAGACGGAGATCAAGGACTCGACCCTCGCGACGGCTACGTGCGCGCAGTGCACGGTCACTGATCCGCTGAACGCGAAGGGTCAGGCCCTGATCAACGGCAACCCCTTCCCCAACGCTCCGGAATACACCTTTGACGTCACGGCCCGCTACGCCGTGCCGTTCGGCGCGGACGGCGAATTCTTCGCCTACACCGACTGGAAGGTGCAGGGCATGACGAACTTCTTCCTCTATGAGTCCAAGGAGTTCTTCAGCGAAGGCGACTTCGAAGGCGGCCTGAAGCTCGGCTACGCCAAGCTGGACGGCTCGTGGGAAGCGGCGCTGTTTGCGCGCAACATCACCGACGAGGACAACCTCAAGGGCGCGATCGACTTCAATAACAACACCGCCTTCGTCAACGAACCGCGCGTCATCGGCGTGTCGCTGAACGTGAAGATGTAATCGATCTTCGGATCAAATACGGAAAAGGCCGCGGAGCGATCCGCGGCCTTTTTCATGTCAGGTCTTGGCCGGTTGAAAGCCGCTGACCGGAACGGTCTCGAACCGCTGACCAAACCCCGCGATGATCGGACGGGCGCGGGTGATCGCGGCTTGAACGGCGGGAAGCTTCAGCGACGCACCATGGCTCGCCGCGTCCGTCCAGACCTCGGTGATCCAAAGCGCGTCAGGATTGGCGGCGTCCTTGGCGACGATGTAGCTCAGGCATCCCGGCATGTTGCCCGTGCCCTCGACCAGAATGGCGACCAACTCATCCCGCTTGCCGGAAGAAGCCATCATCTGGCCGATCAGACCATAGGAGGCTGGCGCTCCCGCGCTTGCCGCAATTGGCGTTGCAAGAGCCGCCATAGCGACGCTGCCGGCGAGAACGCCGCGACGCTCGATTTCAAGATCGCTCAATTTCGTTTCCCTCATCAGGTTTTGCACTCACCCGGCGCGGCGACGTTGACGCCTTCGGCCGCGGCCGTGCAGGCATTGCCGTAGGTCTTGCCATCGCAGCCGCAGACGGGCCGATAGTCACGCGTACAGATCGTCGGGCGTCTGCGACAGATACCTGAAGCGTCGGCAACGGTTCGACATTGCTGCGCCGGCATCTGGCAAGACAATCCAGCTGCGCACTGGAAGCCCGCAATCCCGCCGCACATGCCACCATCTGCAACAGGCGCTCTGGTCATCGGCGGGGTGGGCGGCGCGGTCGCACCGGGGCTTTCGCAAGCCAGCAGCAGGACGGTTGTCAGTGCCAGCAGCCAAGAACGCAACGCCATGGGTAGATCTCCGTTCGCTGTGGTCTTCAAGCCCGACACATGATGACGGACCACGTGCCAGGCGACAGATAAATTTCACGGACCGGACCATACGGGGCGCCGCTCTCTTGCTTGGCGAGGTTTTTTCGTCTGTCCTGCCTGCCTGTTCGGGAGTCGGGGTTTTTCATGATGGGATGGCGTCACACGGCTGCGGCCGTAAGCTTGCTCGCGCTGGGTCTTTCGGCCTGCGCGGCCACCAGTGGGGCCGGCGCCAAGCCCGGCGGAACGACGGCCAAGCCCGCCGAAAAGGTCGAGAACAAGCCACTGCCCAAGGGGCTGGACGGTTCGACCTCTACGGGCTTCCCCTCGACCTACATGCCCCTGCCCTCGCGGGCCACGGCGATCGTCGGCGCGACGGTGCTGACGGCGACCGGCCAGCAGATCGAGAACGGCGTTGTGTTCGTCTCCGGCGGCAAAATCGTCTCGGTCGGCGGCTCCGAAACGCCGATCCCGGCCGACGTGGTGGTCATTGACGCCAAGGGCAAATGGCTGACCCCCGGCATCATCGACGCCCACAGCCACCTGGGCGTCTATCCCTCGCCTGGCGTCCAGGCCAGGTCGGATGGCAACGAAGCGACCGATCCCAATACCGCACAGGTCTGGTCCGAGCATTCTGTCTGGCCGCAGGATCCCGGCTTCAACCGGGCGCGGGCCGGCGGCGTGACCACGCTGCTGATCCTTCCCGGCTCGGCCAACCTGTTTGGCGGTCGCTCGGTGACGCTGAAAAACGTGCCATCGACCACCATGCAGGGCATGAAATTTCCAGGCGCTCCCTACGGCCTGAAGATGGCCTGCGGCGAGAACCCCAAGCGCGTTTATGGCAGCAAGAGCCGCTCGCCGGCGACGGCGATGGGCAATGTCGCCGGCTTCCGCGCGGCCTGGATCGACGCGGCCGACTACGCCCGCAAGTGGGATGACTATCGCGCCAAGAAGGACAAGGGCGAGAAGGCCGACGCTCCCAAGCGCGACCTGAAGCTGGAAACCCTGGCGGGCGTGCTCAAGGGCGAGATCCTGGTCCAGAACCACTGCTATCGCGGCGACGAAATGGCGGTGATGATCGATATCGCCAGGGAGTTTGGCTACAAGATCACGATGTTCCACCACGCCATCGAGTCCTACAAGGTCGGCGCTCTGCTGGCCAAGGAAGACATCTGCTCGGCCACCTGGGCTTCGTGGACCGGCTTCAAGATGGAAAGCCTGGACGGCATCGACGCCAATCCCGCCCTCGTGTGGAAGGCGGGCGCCTGCGTCGTCATCCACTCTGACGATCCGATCATGACCCAGCGCCTGAACCAGGAAGTGGCCATCGCCATGACGGCTGGCAACCGTCTGGGCTACGGCATCACGCGCGCCGAGGCGATCAAGTGGATCACCGCCAATCCGGCCAAGGCCATGGGCATCGGCGACAAGACCGGCGCGATCGAGCCCGGCAAGGCCGCCGACCTGGTGCTGTGGAGCCGCGATCCGTTCAGCGTCTACGCCCAGGCCGAGAAGGTCTATGTCGATGGCGCCCTGACCTATGATCGTCATGATCCCCGCTACCAGCCCAAGTCCGACTTCGAGCTTGGCCAAACCGGCCAGGGAGCGTTCAACTGATGATCCGGTCCTTCCTCCTGACGGGCGCCGCTTTCGCCGCCCTCGCCGCTCCGGCCACGGCCCAGACCATCGCTTCGGGGACCATCGCCATCACCAACGCCCGGCTTGAGCCGATCAGCGGGCCGGCCATCGCCTCGGGCACGATCGTTCTGCGTGACGGCAAGATCATCGCTCTGGGCGCCGGACTCGCCGCTCCGGCCGGGGCGACCGTCATCGACGCCAAGGGCGGGGTCGTCACTCCCGGCTTGATCGCCCCTTCTTCCAACCTGACCGCCTCCGAGATCAGCGGCGTCAAGGAGACCCGCGACGATGGCACCGGCACGGCGCTCTCGGCTGCGTTCGACATTGCCTACAGCGTCAATTCCGCCTCACCGATGATTGGCCTGGCCCGCGACGGCGGCGTCACCGCCTCGGCCGTGACCCCCGTCCTGTCGGGAACCGGCGGCGGCGCTCACGAACATGCCGACGACGGTGTCGTTGAGGAGATGACGGCCGGCGCCTCAGGCTCGGGCGATCCGCCGCTGTTCGGCGGTCAGGCAGCATTCGTCCGCCTGCAGGCCGGCGATCCCGATCTTGTCGAGGCCTCCAAGCTGGCGGTCACGGTCTCGCTGGGCGAGTCCGGGGCCCGCGCGGCCGGCGGTTCGCGCGGCGCCGTGATCGTGCTGATCAAGTCGGCGCTGGAAGACGCCCGCGCCTTCGCCCGCAACCGCGCCGCCTTCGAACAGGGTGCCACGCGCGACTTTGGTCTCTCGCGCCTGGACCTCCAGGCCCTGGTCCCGGTCGTTCAGGGCAAGACCCCGCTGCTGGTCCGCGTCCACCGCGCTTCCGACATTCGCCTGGCGCTCAAGCTGGCGGCCGAGGAGAAGATCAAGATCATCCTGGAGGGCGCCGAGGAGGGCTGGGTCCTGGCCGCCGAGATCGCCAGGGCCGGCGTGCCCGTGATTGTAGACACCCAGGCCGATCTGCCCGACAGCTTCGAGACCCTGGGCTCGCGCCTCGACAACGCCGCCCGGCTCAACGCCGCTGGCGTCATGGTGGCGATCAACGGCGCACGGGACTTCAACAACCTGCGCCAGGAACGCCTCAACGCCGGCCTGGCCGTGGCCAACGGCCTGCCCTATGCGGCGGGCCTGGCGTCGGTGACGCTGAACCCCGCGAAGATCTGGGGCATGGACGGCAAGATCGGCTCGCTCGAAGTCGGCAAGGCCGCCGACATCGTCCTGTGGACCGGTGACCCTCTGGAAGCCACCAGCTGGGCCGAAAAGGTGTTCGTCGCCGGCGTCGAGCAGCCGAAGGACAGCCGCCAGACCCAGCTGCGCGACCGCTATGCGGCGCCCGACAACGGCATGCCTGTCGCCTACCGGTAACCGACCCAAAGCCCTCCCCCTGATGGGGAAGGTGTCGCCGGAGGCGACGGAGGGGGAAGTTCTGGGCCCTATTGCGTTCTTCCCCCTCCGGCCCTTCGGGGCTTCTGCCCTCTGAGGGGGAGAACCTTGCTCCCCAACCAATTCGCCACCCGCGGCGACACGCCTCTTTTCACCGGACTCTGGGAAGCCCATACGGAGCTTCCACAGAATCGACGCATGTTCCCGTAATGTCCTCCAAAGACGTCCTGCCCCCGCTTTCCCTGTTTGACGACGCTCTGTCGCCGCCGCCTGCTGCGCCGCTGCCGGCTCGGGAGCCGCACGTCGAGGCCCCTGCTCGGGCCGCCGCGCCGCCGCCGCCATCGGCCAGTCCTGCTCCGGCTCTGTCCTCGAGCGGCTACACCGCCATCGACATCGAGGTGCTGGAAGGCCTTGAGCCGGTACGCAAGCGGCCGGGCATGTACATCGGCGGCACCGACGAGCGGGCCCTGCACCATCTGTTCGCCGAAGTGCTGGACAATTCGATGGACGAGGCCGTCGCCGGGTTTGCCAAGACCATCGAGGTCAGGCTGGACGCCGACGGCTTCCTGTCGGTCAAGGACGACGGCCGGGGCATGCCGGTCGATCCCCACCCCAAGCACCCGGGCAAGTCGGCGCTGGAGGTCATCATGACCGTCCTGCACGCCGGCGGTAAGTTCAGCGGCAAGGCCTATGAGACCTCCGGCGGTCTGCACGGCGTCGGCGCCAGCGTCGTCAACGCCCTGTCGGAGCTGGTCGAGGTCACCGTCTGGCGCGACGGGTTCGAGCACCTGCAAATGTTTTCGCGCGGCAAGCCGCTGGGCCCGGTCGAGAAGATCGGCCCCAGCAAGAAACGCGGCACCATGGTGCGCTTCAAGCCCGACGACGAAATCTTCGGCGAGGGGACCAATTTCAAGCCGGCGCGCCTCTACCGCATGGCCCGCTCCAAGGCCTATCTGTTCCGCGGTGTGCAGATCAAATGGGCCTGTGACCCCAGCCGGATCCAGGACCAGACCCCGGCCGAGGCCGTCTTCCACTTCCCCAATGGCCTGGCCGACTTCCTGGCCGAGCGCACCAAGGGCCTTGAAACCGTCACCCCCGAGAGCTTCGCCGGCCGCATCGAGCGCCAGGGCGAGGCCGGCGCGGTCGAATGGGCCATCGCCTGGACCCCGCGTGGTTTCGGCGAGCACGACGGCTTCATGCAGTCCTACTGCAACACCGTGCCCACTCCCGAGGGCGGAACCCATGAGAGCGGGCTGCGCGCCGCCCTGACCAGAGGCCTCAAGGCCTATGCCGAACTCAAGGGCGAGAAGCGGGCGGCGATCATCACCGCCGACGACGTCATCGCCCAGGCCGGCGCCTTGATCTCGGTGTTCATCCGCAACCCGGAATTCCAGGGCCAGACCAAGGAAAAGCTGTCCTCCTCCGAAGCCCAGCGCTTCGTGGAAGCCGCCCTGCGCGACCCGTTCGACCACTGGCTGACCGCCTCGCCCAAGAGCGCCCAGTCCCTGCTCGACTTCGTCGTCGAGCGCGCCGAGGAACGCCTCAAGCGCCGCAAGGACAAGGAAGTCTCCCGCGCCTCGGCAACCCGCAAGCTGCGCCTGCCGGGCAAGCTGGCCGACTGCGCCGCCGGGGCGGTTGACGGCGCCGAGCTGTTCATCGTCGAAGGCGACAGCGCCGGCGGCTCGGCCAAACAGGCCCGCAACCGCAGGAACCAGGCCATCCTGCCCCTGCGCGGCAAGATCCTCAATGTCGCCTCGGCCACCGGCGAGAAGATGAGCGCCAACAAGGAGCTCTCTGACCTGATGCTGGCCCTCGGGGTGCATGGCGGCAATCGGTACAAGGAAGAAGATCTGCGCTACGAGCGGATCATCATCATGACCGACGCCGATGTCGACGGCGCGCACATCGCCTCGCTGCTGATCACCTTCTTCTACCGCACCATGCCCGAACTGATCCGGGGTGGGCACCTGTTCCTGGCTTTGCCGCCGCTGTACCGCATCAGCCACGGCGGCAAGACCGTCTATGCCCGCGATGACGCCCACAAGGACGAGCTGCTGGCCACCGCCTTCAAGAACAAGAAGCCCGAGATCGGCCGCTTCAAGGGCCTGGGCGAGATGATGGCCGCCCAGTTGAAGGAAACCACCATGGACCCCGCCGTCCGCACCCTGGCGCGGGTCACCCTGCCGCGTTCGGAAGAGGCGGTAGAGTCGCTGGTCGAGACCCTGATGGGCCGCAAGCCCGAGCTGCGGTTCCGCTTCATCCAGGAGAACGCCGAGTTCGCGGTAGCGGATCTGGACGTCTGATCTAGATCCTCCCCCGCTGGGGGAGGTGCCCCGAAGGGCCGGAGGGGGTCAGCTGGACCACTGTCGCACGGCCCCCTCAGTCGGTCAGCGACAGCTCCCCCAGAGGGCAGCAGCAGCGAGGCCGCGCCGGCCTGAAAGCCTTGTCTGGCGATGCCGTGCGCCGCTGCTGAAAGGTCTATCGACCCCTCATCCGGCGCTGCGCGCCACCTTCTCCCGCAAGGGGAGAAGGATCATTGATCCCCGTGCCCATCCGGGGACGGCGCGATCCCGATATCCGGGGTCGCGCTCCTGAGCACCGCGGCTTGCCCAAACCTGGCCGTCCGCTGGTCCGATGCGCCGCAGTTGACTCGAAAGTTTACTAGCGTAATTCTCCGCTGATCTTACGATCGTAAACCAAAGGAGATATCCATGCGCCTTGTCATTCTTTCAGCCGCCGTCGCGTCGCTGCTGCTCGCCACGCCCGCCCTCGCCGCCGACCGCCTGACTGTGGGTGACGTGTTCGGAAACGCCGCTGGGCCGGTGCAGTTGATCATCCTGCTGCTGGCGGCCGCCATCATCGCCGCACCTGTTTTGCTGGTCATCCGTCGTCCGGCCGCCCTGTCGGCCCTCGCCAAGGGCACGCCGCTGCTGGCCGCTGCGGCCAGCCTGTTCACCCTGCTGGCCGGCGCCGTCGGGATCGCCAACAGCCCGGTCGTTCCGTCGCTGACGGTGCAGGCACCAGGGTTGGCCGAAATGCTGTTCCTGATGGTCCTGGGCCTGCTGGCGACCTTCTCGGCCGTGGTCTGCCGCGAGCTGGCCAAGCCGCGCTCGCACGGCGTCTCCGCCGCAGAATAGTCTCCCACAAGGCGCGGAGCGGTTCGGTTCCGGCTTCGCGCCCCGCCCTCGCCCCTGCGGCGAATCCGCCGCACCTGGTGGGAATTTCCGGGTCGCCCTTGCAATCCCGACCAATTTAGCCTCCTAAAGCGGCCCGCAGACCCCTTTTCGCCCGCGCCTCATCGGCAAGGCGGCCAAAAGGGTCTATATTTCACGAGATAAGACCAAGAACACGGTCCATTTGGGGGTCGTATTTGGTCGTGGCGCGGGCCGCACGTGTGTGTGTGCCGTCCGCTTGAACCGAATTGGACCTATATGCCCTTCCCCGCCTCCCACCCCGCTCTTGAGCGGGCACTAGCTGCTCAGGGTTATGCTGAGCCCACCCCCGTCCAGGCCGCTGTCCTGGAAGACGAAGCCGTCGGCCGCGACCTGCTGGTCAGCGCCCAGACCGGCTCGGGCAAGACCGTCGCCTTCGGCCTGGCCGCCGCGACCACCCTGCTGGGCGACGCCGAAAAGTTCTCCAAGGCCGGCCCGCCGATGTGCCTGGTCATCGCCCCGACCCGCGAACTGGCCATCCAGGTCAATCGCGAGCTGACGTGGCTGTACGCCGACGCCGGCGCCGTGGTCGTCAACTGCGTGGGCGGCATGGATGCGCGCCGCGAGCAGCG
>JANOSS010000042.1:0-3709 GCA_031415995.1 Caulobacter sp.
TCGGGCGCCAAGGGCATCTATGTGAAGCGTATCGGCCTGTCCTCGACCATGGGCCCGGGCTTCAAGGTCGAAACCTCGTCGATCGCCTAAGCCTTTCGAGCTTTTGACTATCGGAACGGGCGCTGGAGAAATCCAG
Organism: Caulobacter sp.; assembly: GCA_031415995.1. Classification (GTDB taxonomy): domain Bacteria; phylum Pseudomonadota; class Alphaproteobacteria; order Caulobacterales; family Caulobacteraceae; genus Caulobacter. The sequence continues at coordinate 137 of JANOSS010000042.1, forward strand.
CGCCCGTTTTGCGTTTCGGGCTCACGTTGTGAGGTCGGCTAGCTGATGTTATCTTTCGGCTAGACGGAGGTGATCCATGGCGTTTCACATCAGAGATCCCGAAACTGATGCGCTGGTGCGTGAACTGGCGGAAAGGGCGCATGTCGGCATCACCGAAGCGGTGAAGCTGGCGGCGGCCGAAGCTTTGGCTACGCGCGAGAAGGCGCGGGAGGAGAAGCTGGCCAAGGCCCGGGCGATCTGCGCCGAGGTCGCCAGTTGGCCACGCACCGGGTTGAAGGCCGACAAGGCCTTCTTCGACAGCCTGAACGACGAATAATGTTTGTCGACGCATCGGCCTGGACGGCAATGCTGTTGGAGGAGCCCGAGGCCGAAGCTTTCAGGGCCAAGTTGGCGGACGCGCCCATCGTTCTGACATCCGCCATTGCCGCTTGGGAGGCCGTGCGAGCCGTCACGCGCGAAACCCGCCATGGTCAAGGTGAGGCCGCCAGGAGGCTTCACGATCTGCAATGGATCTTCGGCGCAGTGCTGGTTCCCATTGCCGCGGACGAGCAGACCCTGGCCCTCGAAGCTCACGCCCGGTTCGGCAAGGGCGTGCATCCCGCCAGGCTCAACATGGGCGACTGCTTCGCCTATGCCTGCGCCAAGGTCCAAGGCGTTCCGTTGCTGTTCAAGGGCGACGACTTCCCCCTGACCGACATCGAGCCGGCGTGAGCGACGCCCAGGCCCTCGACGTCGCCGTGATCGGTGGCGGACCGGCCGGGCTGATGGCGGCGGAGGTGCTGAGCGCGGCCGGCAAGTCGGTGACGGTGTTCGAGAAGATGCCGACCTTCGGGCGCAAGTTCCTGATGGCCGGACGCGGCGGGCTGAACCTCACCCATTCGGAAGACTTCGCGCGGTTCGCCAGCCGCTATGGCGCAGCCAATGCGGCCTTGCGGCCGATGCTGGAGGCCTTCACGCCCGCCGACCTGATCGCCTGGGCGGAGGTGCTGGGGCAGGAGACCTTCATCGGTTCCAGCGGCCGGGTGTTTCCCAGGGCACTGAAGGCTTCGCCGCTGCTGCGGGTCTGGCTGGCCCGGCTGGAGGGGCAGGGCGTCAGCTTGCGGGCGCGCGCCGCGTGGCGCGGCTGGACGGACGACGGCGACCTGTCGTTTCTCACCTCCGAGGGCGCCCTGACCGTGCGGCCGCGCGCGACCATCCTGGCCCTGGGCGGCGCCAGTTGGGCGCGGCTGGGCTCGGACGGCGCCTGGGCCCCGCTGCTGGCGGCGCGCGGCGCGGCGGTGGCGCCGTTCGCCGCCGCCAACAGCGGCTTCGACGTCGCCTGGAGCGCGGTGTTCCGTGAGCGCTTCGCCGGTGAGCCGTTGAAGGCCATCAGCCTGCGGCTGGGCGAGGTTACGGCGCGGGGCGACGCCATGATCGCCGGCTATGGGCTGGAGGGTGGGGCGGTCTACGCCCTGGGCGCTGCGCCGCGTGAGGCCATTGCGCGGTCGGGGCAGGCGGTGGTCGAGATCGACCTGCGGCCAGACATGCCTGTCGAGACCCTGACCGCGCGCCTCAACCGGCCCCGCAACGGCCAGTCTGTGGCCAATTTCCTGCGCAAGGCCGCCAACCTGTCGCCGGTCGAGGTCAATCTGCTGCGCGAGGCCCACGGCCTGGACCTACCGGTCGAGCCGATGGTTCTGGCGGCGGCGATCAAGGCCGCGCTGATCACCTTCACTGGCGTCCAGTCGCTGGACCGGGCGATCTCGTCGGCCGGCGGCCTGACTCTGGCCTCGCTGGATGGTCTTGAGCTGAAGGCGGCGCCCGGGGTGTTCGTGGCTGGAGAAATGCTGGACTGGGAAGCGCCGACCGGCGGCTATCTGCTGCAGGCCTGTTTCGCTACCGGCGTCGCGGCGGCGCGGCAGGTTCTTGAAAAGCTGGACCAGAAGCGCCGGCCCGTTGCGTAAGTCTCCCCGGCGCGGTTAGCCTGTCCTGAGTTTCGCAGGGGAGGGCGACATGGCGGACGAGAAGGTGAAGGGACCTGCGTCCTATTTTCCGTCGATCGAGAAGACCTATGGGCGGCCGGTTTCGGAGTGGCAGCAGCTTGTCCGCGACCGCTATCCCGCCAAGCACATGGATCTGGTGGCGATGCTGAAGACCGAGCATGGACTCGGACACGGCCACGCCAATGCGATCGTCGCCCACACCCTGGTTCAGGACGGGTTGAAATAGGTGGCCGCCGCTGGGGCTTCCAGGCCGGCGGCAGACTTGCGGCGATCGCCCCGGTATCGGCCGAATCGCCGATCTTTCCTTCATGCAACGAACCGAGGACTGTCACAGTTTAGGATGTCGGCGGGCTTCCTGCCGCAGCGAGGATATGGTCCATGACACGAGCTCTCGAAGGCAAGGTCGCCCTCATCACCGGCGCGGCCGGGGCGATCGGTCTGGCGACCGCCAAGCTGATGGCCGAGCGCGGCGGGACCATCGTCGCTGTCGATATCCCCGGAACCGACTGGTCCAAGCTGAAGGCCGCCTTGCCCGAGGGGGCCAGACTGGTCACGGCCGAAGCCGACGTCACCGACGAGGCCTCGGTGAAGGCCTATGTCGACAAGGCCAGGGCCGAGTGCGGACGGATCGACATCTTCTTCAACAACGCCGGGATCGAAGGCCCCGTCCAGCCGATCGAATCCTATCCGCTGGACGCTTTCATGAAGGTGCTGGGCGTCAATGTGGCCGGGGTGTTCCTGGGGCTGAAATACGTCTTGCCGGTGATGTACGCCCAGGGCGCGGGCAGCATCATCAACACCTCCAGCGTCGCCGGGCTGACCGGTGCGACCGGCATGGCCGGTTACTGCACCTCGAAACACGCCGTCGTGGGTGTCACGCGCGTGGCGGCGATCGAGGCCGCGCCCAAGGGCGTGCGGGTCAATTGCGTCAATCCCGGCCCGATCGAGAGCCGGATGATGCAGTCGATCAACACCGGCCAATCGGGCGACCCCAAGCTCGCCCATGACCAGATCAGCAACGCGGTGCCGGCCAAGCGCTATGGCACGCCCGAGGAGGTTGCGGGCCTGGTGGCCTTCCTGGCCTCCGACGACGCGACCTACTGCAATGGCGGCGTCTACACCGTCGATGGCGCACTCACCGCAGCCTGAAAGAGCCCGCCCGGCGCGGTCTCGGGCCTGCGCCGGGCGGTTCCTGTCGCCCCCGGTTGATATTGCCTCCCAAACCGTCTATACGCCGCCCCTTCTCCGTCGGGCTCGCCCGGCGAAGACCTGTTTGTGAACAGCGGGGCGTGGGGTCACCAACGCCGTAAATGAGGAAGAGCCCTTCCTCGCCGTCGGGAGACAGGGATGGACAAGACCATGCTATTTCCGCCTTCACGGTGGGGACGCGCGGCTGACTTTCCTTGGAACAGGCTGATGCAACTCGCGTGCGGGAGCGATCCCTCATGCGCGTGGCATTTGGCTGCCGGAATGGTCCGGCCGCTGTAATTGAGTAGGAGACCGCAATGGACCGCGCTCAAAAGCAGGAGTCGATCGAGTCGCTGAAAAGCGTATTCGCCGGCGCCGGCGCTGTCGTCGTGACCCACTATAT
>JANOSS010000043.1:0-20488 GCA_031415995.1 Caulobacter sp.
CCTTCGGCACGCTCAAGGCCTGGATGGGAGCCACCCACTTCCTGACCAAGACCCTCGAAAAAGTCCGAACCGAGATGAGCCTCCACGTCCTGGCCTACAACATCAAGCGGATGATCAAGATCTTCGGGGTCATCCCACTGATGCAGGCCATCAGGGCCTGATCGCGCCCCTCAATCAGCGCCTCATCCTGCGGTCAGCCCTCTGTTTCGATCGATGCCGAACAAGTCGTCGCGCTGACCCTAAATCTCAAAACGCGTTTTTCCACGGCCTCGGTCGTAAGCAGATATTCCCGCCCATCCTCGGCGCTGAAACCTCCCGCATAATCATAGCTGTCCCCGTCGCAGGGCCAATGACGATCTCATCCTCGCCCTGACTCATATGCGATAGCCCTGCCCAAAAAGGGGAGGATCTCCGTAACGGAGTGCTCAGACATGCTCACGCCTTCTCGACGAAACTGTCGATGACCTTCTTGTCGCCGGCCTTGTCGAAGGCGACCGACAGCTTGTTGCCCTCGACGGCCGAGACCTGGCCGTAGCCGAACTTGACGTGGAACACCCGGTCGCCGCGCTGATAGGCGCTGGCCTTGGACGGGGCCGACACCGCCACCAGTCGGCCCTCGCCTTCGATCGGCGCCGAGCGTCCGCCCGAGCCGCCGGTGCGCGGCTGGCTCCAGGAATTGCCGCCGCCGGCCATGCGGTCCTGGGCCCGCTTCCAGCCTGGGCTGGCATAGCCCGTGCCGCCGAACGACGAACTGGCGCCGGCATCGTCCCAGCGCGAGGCCGCCGTCTGCTGCATGCCGGGTCCGCCGCCATAGTAGCCGGTCTCGGACGCCGCCTCCACATGGGCCAGGGGCAGTTCGTCGACGAAGCGGCTGGGCAGCTGGCTGGTCCAGCGGCCATAGACCTGTCGGTTGGCCACGAAGCTGATCCGGGCCTCCTCACGGGCCCGGGTGATGCCGACATAGGCCAGGCGCCGCTCTTCCTCGAGGCCCTTGGCGCCCTTGTCGTCCATGCTGCGCTGGCTGGGGAACACGCCTTCCTCCCAGCCGGGCAGGAAGACCAGCGGAAACTCCAGGCCCTTGGCCGAGTGCAAGGTCATGATCCAGACCGCGTCGTCGCCGGCGCCCTTGTCCAGGTCCATGACCAGCGACACGTGCTCCAGATAGCTTTCCAGGGTGTCGAAGGCGCTCATCGACTGGACGAGCTCCTTGAGGTTCTCCAGCCGCGTCTGGCTGGTGGGCCCCTTGTCGAGGCGCAGGGCGTCGGTATAGCCGCTCTCTTCCAGCACAGCTTCGAGCACCCGCTGGTGCGGGGTAGTGGCCGCCAAAGCCCGCCAGCGATCCAGGTCGCGCAGGAAGTTGGACAGCGCCGTGCGGGTGCGGGCCGGCAGTTCGTCGGTGGAGACCAGAGCCCGGGCCGCCTCGACCGCCGGCAGGCTCTCGGCCCGGGCGATGTGCAGCAGCTTCTGCACCGAGGTGTCGCCGATGCCGCGCTTGGGCGTGTTGACGATGCGCTCGAAGGCCAGATCATCGTCGGGCGACTGGATCAGGCGCAGATAGGCGTGGGCGTCGCGGATCTCGGCGCGCTCGAAGAAGCGCGGGCCGCCGACCACCTTGTAGGGGATCTGCAGCATCACGAAGCGCTCTTCAAAGGATCGCATCTGGAAGCTGGCGCGGACCAGAATGGCCATGTGACTGTATTTGCGGCCGGCCCGCTTGGCCTTCTCGATCTCGTCGGCGACCATCCGGCTTTCGGCCTCGCCGTCCCAGACGCCGCTGACCTTGACCTTCTCGCCGCCCGTCGCCTGGGTCCACAGGGTCTTGCCCAGGCGGTCCTTGTTGGCGGTGATCAGGCCCGAGGCCGCGGCCAGGATATGTTCCGTGGACCGATAATTACGCTCCAGCCGGACCACCTTGGCGCCTGGGAAGTCGCGTTCGAACCGCAGGATGTTGTCGACCTCGGCCCCGCGCCAGCCATAGATCGACTGGTCGTCATCGCCCACGCAGCAGACGTTCTGCCGGCCCTGGGCCAGCAGGCGCAGCCACAGATACTGGGCGATGTTGGTATCCTGATACTCGTCGACCATCACGTATTTGAAGCGCGTCTGATAGTCGGTCAGCACGTCGGGATGGCTGGTCAGGATGGTGATGTTGTGCAGCAGCAGGTCGCCGAAATCGCAGGCGTTGAGGATGCGCAGCCGCTCCTGGTACTGACGATAAAGGGTGACGCCCTTGCCGTTGGCGAACTCGCCGCCCTCGGCCGGCGGCACGCGATCGGGCGTCCAGCCCTTGTTCTTCCAGTTGTCGATCATCCCGGCCATGATCTTGGGCGTCCAGCGCTTGGCGTCGATGTTCTCGGCCTCGATCAGTTGCTTGAGCAGGCGCTCCTGATCGTCATTGTCGATGATCGTATAGCTGGACTTCAGGCCCACCAGCTCGGCATGACGGCGCAGGATCTGGGCGGCCACCGAGTGGAAGGTGCCCAGCCAGCGCAGGCCCTCGGCCTCGGCCCCGATGATGTGGGTGATCCGCTCGCGCATCTCGCGCGCGGCCTTGTTGGTGAAGGTGACGGCCAGCAACTCCCAGGGACGGGCGCGGCCGGTCGTCAGGATGTGGGCCAGACGCGTGGTCAGAACCCGCGTCTTGCCCGTGCCGGCCCCGGCCAGGACCAGCACAGGGCCCTCGGTGGTCTCGACCGCCGCCCGCTGCTCGGGGTTCAGCCCCTCCAGATAGCCGGGGTCGCCGCCGGGGCCGCGGGGGCGGGCCAGGTCGGAGATGCGCGGGGAGGGGAGGTCGCCGGGAAAGGCCGAGTCGAAGTCTGAAGACATGGAACATATGTAGCACAGACAGTGGCGGGCTTAAGCCCCTACGGCGGCGATTGCGGAACCTGCGGCCTAGAGGGCCGTTGATCAGACACATCAATCACGGGAGGCTCACATGGCCGAAGGCACGAGCAGCGGCGGCGGCAACGGCGGCCTGGCATTCATCGTCGGAGGGCTGGTGGTGATCGTCGCGATCATCGCCTTCGTCGTGTATTCCGGCGGCTTCAGCCAGAAGAAGTCGGTGGACGTCAATATTTCGGCCTCGGCGCCCAAGCTTCCGGACGCGCCCAAGCTGCCGGGCAACTGAGGTCGATCATGAAGCACGCTCATCCGGATCACGGAAATCGTGCCGCCTGGATCGCCGCGCTGGCGGCCATGGTTGTGGTCCTGACCTTATGGATGGCATGGCGCCTCGGCGGGACGGCGAGCGTCCCGTCGGATCTCAGATTCCGGACACCCGCCGCCCCGTCCCGCGCCATGCCCAACCCTCAACCGCCGCCGCTGCCGACCTCGCCCCGGCCGGGGTGAGGCTGGCAGCAGCCTGAATTTCTGGGTCGACAGAATGGGTGTTAAGGCCGGGCCTTCTGAATCGCGGGCACCAGAAGGGCCGCGCTTGTGCCCGTGGGAGCTTGCACTCTGGCGCCGGCTCCAGCCGTTTTTCGGGCGGACTCGATCGGGATTTCATCCTTGTGATCTCCCGACTTCGCGCGGGGCTTGGCCTTGCCGCCCTTGATGTCGCCCGTCGCAACGGCCACGCCGGCCTCGCCCTTTACGCCTTCAATCTTGAGGTAGGCTGGCGCGGCTTGCGCAGCGCCGGCCAGAAGGCCCAAGGCGACGACGCCCGCAGCCAGGGAAATGAAGCTCTTCATCCATGATGTCCTTCGTTATTAGGCGCGCGCTCGGTACGATGCTGTCCTTGCGCCATAGGGCCTCGAATAACGATGTGCGACGAGTTGCAGCGACGGACATGGCCGGGCCGCGAAATGCACCGGGTTGCATGCCGCAAGGCTCTACGGCACAGTTCCAGGATGGAAGTTCCCGGTCTCGCGGCGAAGCTGGAACTGGCGCTCAAGGCCTTGTCGATGAGCCGCGGCCGGATGGCGGCCGAATTGGCTGTCGACAAGTCCCTGGTCGGCCGCTGGGTGGCCGGAAAGGTGACACCCTCGGCGCACAATCTGACCCGGTTGACCGCCCTGATCGCCGAACTCAGGCCTGGCTTTACCCTGCTGGATTGGGACAAGGACCCTGTCGCGCTGGCCGCCGCGCTGGGGATCGAGCCGCCCGCTGCTCCGGCCGGAGGGTTCATCGAGTGGCTGCCCGCCGAAATCATCCATGAAGCCCGACAGGGAACCGCCACGCGCGGCTCAGCCTATGAAGGCATCTGGCGCTCGACCCGGCCGTCCAGCGACCTGCCGGGACGATTCCTGCACGATCACCTGCTGATCCAGCGGGCGGACAACGGCTTGCTGTCGTTCCGGACGGGGGTCGAAGGCGTCAACTATGAGGGCCAGGCGCTGTTGCTGCAGAACCAGCTGTTCAGTCTGGCGGTTGATCGGGCGCAGGGCGCCCTGCTGTTTAGCGTCTTCAACGGTGTCGCGCGTCAGAAGGCCCAGGTGCTGGATGGCCTGACCCTGGCCTGCTTGCGGGATGCGGGCGGCTCGCCGGTGGCTTCGACCTGTCTGCTGGAGCGAATTGAAGATCCGTCCGGGGACGCCGCAGCCGATGTGCGGCGCTACGAAGCCCGGATTGCCGCGCAAGGCACGCCGCTGGCGCCTGAAGGGTCGATCCCCGACGTCGTTCGATCCCATTTGACCCGTGAGGCCGACCCGGCAGCCTTCGGCCTGGGTGGTTTGTTGCGGATGTATTTCGGCCAGTCGATGGCCAGGGGCAGCAGTCTGGATAGTCAGGTCAGAGCCTTTGACTCTGCCCCCCCGCTCTGAGGGCCTGGCTCAAGGCGAAAACCCGGCAGGCCGAGGCGAGCGGTCGCTCGCTTCGGCCGGTATCGATCTTCTGGATCAACGCCGCGAGGCTGAGCCCATCGAGCGCGGCCGCGCTTTCCAGCACGCTCCAGAACTCCGGCTCCAGTGCCAGGGACGTGGCGTGACCGGCCAGATTCACCGACCGCTTCTTGAGACTGCCCATGGCTGGCGAAATGGCTCTTGATAAACGGTGACGGCATGCCACCTTCCTTAGGTCCGCCGGAGCATGCCCTATGAATGCCGCCACGCAAGTCTTTGAAGGTTCTGCCAAGCCAAGACTGGCTCAAGCGGGCCGTGACACGTTCCGGCTGCAGCCGATGCGGGCCTTGAAAGCCCTTCGCCGTTTGATCGCTGACAAGGAGGACACCGTCCAGGTGTTCGAGATCATGCGGGCCCTCGCCGGCAAGGCGATCCCGAATGGCTATCGCCGGCTGATGTCGACGCCAGAGGGCGGGCGCATCGCCTATGAGCGCGACGAGTTTGCCGCCCGGCTGTCCGACAAAGCCTGGCTGGCCAGCTTTGGGCCCGGCACGGTCGGCGCGGCCTATCGCGACTTCATCGCGCCGCGCGGCCTTTCAGCCGAAGGCCTGGCCGAGGAAAGCCGCAAGATTCCCGACGCCAATGTCGACGCGCCCCACCCCCTGGCCTGGTATGGCCGGCGCATGCGCGATGTCCACGATGTCTGGCACGTCCTGACCGGCTATGGCACGGATGCTCTGGGTGAGGTCTGCGTGGTCGCCTTCTCATATTCCCAGACTCGCAGTCTGGGCTTTGCTGCCATCGCCCTGGCCGGGGTGCAGCAATTTGGCCGCGCCCGAAATGGTGAGCCCTACGCAGCCGCCGTCCGTGAGGCCTGGCGCAATGGCAAGGCGGCGGCCTGGCTGCCCGCGGTCGACTATCCGGCGCTGTTCGCCATGTCTCTGGAGGAGGCCCGCGAAAGCCTGGCGATCAGGCCCAACACCCTCTATCGCGCTATTCCGGCTGAACGCCGTGATCGCCTCGTTGTCCCGGCCATGGCATAGGGCTTCCAGGAACGGGCGGGGATAGCCTGGGGGAGTTCCGGATGACGGCTGAGCGGGCCATCAGGTCGATCGTGATTGTCGGCGGCGGTACTGCAGGCTGGATGGCCGCTGCGGCCTTGCGCTCGGCCCTGGGCCGGGACTGTTCGATACAGCTGATCGAGTCGGCCGAGATCGGCATTGTCGGCGTCGGCGAGGCGACGATTCCCGCCATCCGGCAGTTCAACGCCCTGATCGGCCTCAAGGAAGCCGCCTTCATGCGGCAAACCAAGGCCAGCCTGAAACTGGGCATCGAGTTCGTCGGCTGGGGCGGCGCCCAGAGCCGTTACCTCCACCCGTTCGGCGTCTTTGGCCCCAGCGCCGAGTTGGGCGATTTCCACCAGCTCTATCTGATGCTGCGCGAGAAGGGCCTTGCCGAAGACATCGGTGCCTATTCGATCTGCGAGCAGGCTGCCCGACGTGGGCGCGTCGCCGCGCCGACCGCCGATCCGGCCTCGCCGCTGGCGCGTTTCGCCTCGGCCTATCATTTCGACGCGATCCTCTATGGGCGCCACCTTCGCCGCTTCAGCGAGCAGATGGGCGTCAAGCGGATCGAGGGCGAGGTGGTCGACGTCACCCTGCGCGGCGACGACGGCTTCGTCGAAAGCCTGACCCTCAAGGATGGCCAGCAGGTGGCCGCCGACCTCTTCATCGACTGCACTGGCTTTCGTGGCCTGTTGATCGAGGGCGCGCTGAAGTCCGGCTATGACGACTGGAGCCACTGGCTGCCGGTGGACCGCGCCGTGGCGGTCCCGTGTCAGCGGGTGGGACCGATCACGCCCTACACAACCTCGACGGCTCGCGAGGCCGGCTGGCAGTGGCGCATCCCGCTGCAGCACCGCACCGGCAACGGCTATGTCTTCTCCAGCCGCTTCACCACCGAGGAGATCGCCACCCGGACCCTGCTCGACAACCTCGACGGCGCGCCGCTCGCCGATCCAAGGCATCTGCGCTTCGTGACAGGACGCCGGCGCAAGGCCTGGAGCCGAAATGTGGTGGCCCTGGGCCTGGCCAGCGGCTTTCTGGAGCCGCTGGAGTCGACCAGTATCCACATGGTTCACTCAGGGCTGGTCAAGCTGTTGCAGCATTTTCCGGACCGCGACTTCAGCCCGGTCAATGTCGAGACCTACAACAACCGGGTGCGCGACGAGGCGCAGGGGGTGCGGGATTTCATCATCCTGCACTATCACGCGACCACCCGGCGGGACTCGGCGTTCTGGGAATACGTCGCCACCATGCCCATCCCCGATAGCCTCGAAGAGCGCGTCGCCATTTTCCGGGATCGCGGGATGCTGCTTTCGCGACCCGACGAGCTGTTCTCCCAGAGTTCATGGCTGGCGGTGATGCTGGGCCAAGGGATTTCCCCCCGAGGCTACAACCCGCTTGCCGATCGGGCCGATGCGCGCGAGACCGCCGCCAGTTTCGCTCTGGTCCAGCGGCAGACCACCCAGTTGGTCGACGCCATGCCCGAGCACGACGCTTTCCTGGCCGAGCATAATATGCTGGATGTGGTCGAGGCTTGAGAGCTGGGGAGCGGCCGCTGATTGATCTTGCGGGTGTCAACGCCTAGAGCGTTATTCGGCGAAGTGGATACCGGTTCGCCGCCGAAATAACGCGTCAAAACAAGAATCTAGAGCAAACGACAGGATTCAATCATGGCGACCTTTGCTCTAGCTTCCCGCGCTCTGGAGTGACGGGCTCATGCGATTTCAGTTTGGTCGTCGAAAACAGCCTGAAGCCACGCCACCGCCTAAAGACGACCCTCTTGTGGCCGTTTCCGAAGTCCTGGCCGGCCTCAAAGCGATCCAGAATGGCGCGAAGGGCCTCGCCGCGCGCGGCGGCTGGGTCTTCCTGATCAACGACACCAACGACTTCCTGAGTTGGCACCTGGGTCTCAAGCGCTGGTCGGGCGACGAGCAGGCCGCCGTCCAGAAAATCCTCAATGAACGCGCTCAGCTCCTGGCGGGGCGCTACTACCAGATGTTCATCTGTCCGGAAAAAAGCGTCGTCTATCGCGAATACCTGCCCGCTGGCCTCGACGCCGTGACGCCGTTCGATGACAGGCCAGCCCGGGCCATGGCGAGGATGGCTCCCGATGTCGTGCACTACCTGGCGGACCGGTTCGGCGCCCTGAAGCGCCTGGGTCTGCTGTTCTTCCGGGGTGATACCCACGTCAACTGGATGGGTGCCTACCATGTCTATCGCGAGGCGATCCTGGCGCTTCAGGCGCGCGGCGCGCCGGTGGGGCCGCCGCTGACCTTCAACCATCTTCAGCATTTCATCGCGGGCATGGAGGGCGATGTGCTGATCCAGCTGCCCGAGGCGGTGAAGGACGAGTTCGAGGTCGACGCCTCATTGGCGCGGGTCGGCAACATGCTCGAGTTGGTGATCTCCCACACCCTGCCGGAAGCCAGGAAGCGCGCCCGTCAGGTTCCGACACCCGAGGGATTCATCCCCGGCGGCGGCGGGCGGGAGACGATCATCATGGAGCAGGACGACAAGAGCCTGCCCAAGGCGCTGGTCTTTCGCGATTCCACCGCGACCCTCAGCATCGAACTGCTGGCGCAGCACTTCTCGCGCTCGGTATTCGTCTGGCACGAAGGCGACGTCATCGGCGATCTGATCGATCGCGAACAACCAGATGTCATCCTGCACTTTGTTGCCGAGCGGTTCCTGGCGACCTATCCGCGCTCAACGGCGATCAACCACATCCACAAGTAGGAACCCGAGTCACTCGTCGCGTTTTGCGCCGTCGAGTTCACGGCGCAGCTTGTCGGCGCGGGCGGCGTCGAGAGCCTTGTCGGCCTTGGCGCGACCGAATTTTGCGCGGTTCTCCGCAGCGCGGGTCTTGTCTTCGACTCTCGCCTTGGCCTTGCGCGCCCGGTTCAGATTGAGGATCTCGGCCATGGTCAGGGCTTTGCGGTCTTTGGCGCAGACGGGCGGTTGGCCGGCGTGGCCGGTCGGATAATCAGGGTCTCGCGGAGGCGCAGGGTTTCGTCCTTCTTGATCACGAACGGTGCGCGGCCGGGGAAGACGCAGTTCTGCATCGATAGCGACCTGCGCAGGATCCAGCGCTTGATCGGCTGGTCATTGGCCTTGCAGGTCAGGCCCACGGTCCAGGCCGGAGAGCCGGGCTCAGCGGGCCAGGCAAAGCCCATGGAGGCGCCCGCCTCAAGGGCCGAATCGGTCGGCGTGACGGTCTTGCCGCTTGAGGCGAAGGTCAGTCTGTCGGGGCGCACCAGCCGCAGGGAAAAGCCGCCATAGCCCTTGGCGTCGTCGCTGCCGGCAAGGCCCAGGGCGTCGACCCGCGCGGTGATCAGGGTGTCGAAGTCGATGCGCCGAGCACCGTCCGTCAGCGGATAGACCCTGACCTTCGTCGTCTCTCGCGCCACATAGTCCAGTTCTGGACCGGATGTGACGATCCAGTCGGCATTGACGGTCAGGGTTCCGCCGCCCTGGGCGTCGCCCTTGAAACGCTTTTCCCGCACATGAAAGGTCAGGCCCTTCATGAACCAGCCGTCGGCCACGAGCTTGCCGTTCACCAGCACTTGGTGCCAGCTCCAGAAGGCGCCGCGCTGATGCAGATGATCGGCCGGCTTGTCCTCGGTCAGGACCGTGCCGTCCGGTGCATACAAGGGATGCACATAGTTCAGTCGGCCCGGCTCGGCGGCCGGATCCAGGGGCTTGGTTCGATAGACCAGAACGGTCTTGCCAGCTTCGGTGATGGTCACCGCATCGTCGGCCAGCACAGCGTCGATCCGTGCTCCGATCGCGGGGTCGGCGTGGGCCGCCGCGGCCGCCGCGGCCGCCGCCGGCGTCGACAGAGCCAGCAGGGCGGCCAGGACGAGGATCGGCGAGCGGCTGATCATTGGCTGTCGTCCTTGGCAAGGGCGCGCGCCAGGGCAGGCCGGGCATTGGCGCGCGCCAGCCAGTCGTCATAGACCGCGTGCGGCGGCAGCATCTGGCGGGCGAACTGCAACAGACTGACAAACAGCATGTCGGCCGCCGAGAAGTCGTCGCCCAGCAGCCAGGGTGATTTTTCCAGGGTTGTCCGCAAATGATCGTCCAGCGCCTGATAGGTCGCCTTGTCCTCGTCGTCCTGCCGCTGCTTCCACAGATTGACGACCGCAGGCTCAAGCACACCCGCATAATAGGCCAGCCAGCTGAGATAGGGACCGCGCAAGGGGTCGCCCACCTGGGGGCCCAGACCGTTGACTGGGAACTTGTCGGTCAGATAGAGCGCGATAGCGGCAGATTCGGTGATCAGCACGCCGTCATCCAGCAGCGCCGGTACCTGGCCATGGGGATGCGGATTGGCCGGGTCTCGATCGCCCGTCTTGGTCGTCGCGCGATAGATGTCGACGGTCTTGACCTCGTAGGTCGCGCCCAGTTCTTCCAGCAGCCACAGGAAGCGCGTCGATCGCGAGCGAGGGGCGTGAAACAGGGTGAGCATCGACATCTCCACTATCTTGACGCGAACATAACCGGAACAAACCGGTTGGGCAAGCCGTTAGCTAGAGCAAAGGTCGCCATGATTGAATCATGTCGTTTGCTCTAAAACAGTGTTTTGACGCGTTATTTCGGCGGCGAACCGGTATCCACTTCGCCGAATAACGCGCTAAGTCTTCCGCAGGTCGGGATCGAGGCTCTGGCCCCGGTCCAGTTGAACCCCGAAGGTGTTCAGGATCATGCTCACCTGCGTGTATTGGCCAGCGGTGAAGACCACATCCATCGCCTGTTTCTCGCTGAAGTGGGTCAGCAACGCGGCCCAGGTCACATCGCTGATGAAGTGGTCGGCGTTGAGTTCGTCGGCTGCGCGGATCAGCGCCGCGTCGGCGGGGCTCCAGCCGGCTTCAGCACCAGCCTTGAGTCTGACGATCTCATCGGGTGTCAGGCCGCAGCGCAGGCCGATCTCGACATGCTGGGTCCACTCGTAGCCGCTCCTGCACAGAAAACCCGTTCGCAGGATGATGATCTCGCGTTCCCGCGCGGGCAGATCATTCCTCTTCGAAAGAATATAGTTGCCCCAGGTCAGGAAGGCTTTCAGAGCGCTGGGGGCGTGCGCCATGGTGCGGAAGATGTTCAGGATGGGCCCGGCCGGGATCACCCCGCCGCCCCCCAGGGATGCCAGGACTTCGGCTTGCTCGGGCGTCTGCCCGTCATCGGGCAGGGGATGGACCCTGGGCTGGTTCAATCTCATCACGCGGCTCCCGCTCGCGCGGTCTGGCGCCGCGCCGACCCCAGCATCGCTTCATGACAGGCCCAGGGTCAAATGGCTGTCAAACTGGGTTGTCCAGCAAGGAGGAAAGCGGGCGGCGTCCCTTGATCGACACGCGCATGCCAGCCGATGTGTCGACCGTCATCTGCCCTTCAAGCTGCTTGACCAGGGCCTGTACGATGACCGTTCCCAGGCCGCCATGCTTGGCTGACGAAGAACCCTCAACTGCGCCAACGCCATTGTCGACCACGCTCAATTCCCAGTTTCCCGCTTCGCTGGAGAAGGTGACATTGATCAGGGCGTCCTTCCGGGCGATCGGGAAGGCGTATTTGATGGCGTTGATGACCAGCTCGGTGACGATCAGGCCGATACTTACAGCCTTATCGGATCCGATAAGGCCATGGTCAGCGAAGACCTTCAGGGCGATCGGATGGTCCTCTCTGACCATTGAGACGGCCAGGCTGGCGCAGAGCTTGGTGAGATAGGGGCCGACCTCGATCTGGTCGACGCCGCCCGAGGCGTGCAGATGCGACTGCACCTCGGCGACCGAGATGACCCGTTGGTGGGCGTCCTTGAGGTGGAAGCGGGTTTCTTCGGAGGTCACGGCCCGAGCCTTGAGCATCAGGATGCTGGCGATGATCTGCAGGCTGTTGGCCACGCGGTGCTGCATCTCCTGCAGCAGCACCTGCTTTTGCCGAAGGAGCTCCTCGGTGCGCTCCAGCAGGTGTTGCCTCTCCCGTTCGACCAGGCGACGGGCGGTGACATCGGTAAAGGCCAGCAGAATCGTCGAGCTGGAACTGGTGGCGTAGACGACGTTACGGGCGTTCAGCAGCATGGAGCGACGACCCAGGCCCGGAAAGTCGTGTTCAACCTCGAAGCCATCCATCGCCGTGTGCTGGGGGATGATCGTCTCGAGCAGGAGCCGAAGCGCCGGGATGTCCCACTGACCATCGCCCAACGCATAGAGCAGGCAGCCCAAGGTTTGCTGCTGATCAACTTGAAATATCTCGTAGAAAGATCGACTCGCCGCTAGAACAATGAAGCGTTCGTCCAAGACCAGCAGAGGTTCGTGGATCGTATCGACAATGGCCTGAGCAAGCGTTTGGGCATCTTCAGTGCCGAGTATTTGTCGGGTCATCGGCGGGATTGATATCCGATCCTCGACGCGGCGACTTTGGCGCGGACGGCAGCGGATGGATGCCGATCAAGAAAGACTACGCGCTTTCCGGGCGGCTGTCGTCAATTGCTTGGCATGGCAAAAGTGCAGCGATCTTGCCAAAGCGCCCGCAGGGACAGTGCCGCCAGGCCTCGGCCATCGAGGTCAGACCGCCCACTGGGCCGGTATCTGGCATTGAGCCGCTATTCGTTCGATGTCGACGGCCTTTGCCAGACAGGCCTTGGCCCCTTGCATCGGCCTGTTTCAATCGCGCAGCCTTACACGACCCAAACTCGCCAGTTCGCCGAAGGCTCTGCGGGACAAGCGTTTTCCGACAAGTGTGAAACGGTCATCGGATCGAAAAACGCCCTAAACTTTTGATTTAGAGCCCTTTTCGTCCGACCCTGATGAAGCCGTCAGGTCGGAAGGGGCTCTAGCGCCCGCCGCCGGTGATTTCCTTGATCAGCGCCTGGACCGGACCCTTGCCACCGTTGTTCCAGACCACCTTCAGGTGGACCAGGGTGCGTTCGGCGGCATCGTCGAACTTCCACTCGCACTCGTCGAAGCGGCAGCCGTCGAAAGTCGGGGCTACACCACCGGAATAGACGAGGCGGCAACCGCGAAACTCGCAGTCCGAAAAGACCTCGCCATCAAGGGCGACGGTCTCGTGGTTGTACATCGTCAGGGTGGGCATAAAGGTTCTTTACTGGTCGTCGGTCTGGGACGGAGCGTCCTCGGGATTCTGCGCCTGCTTGGCGGCGGCCTTTTCGGCGGCTTTCTCGGCGGCCTTGCGAGCCTTGGCGCGCTCGCGTTCCTGACGTTCGAAGGAATAGTTGGGGGTACGCGCCATTCAAGACCTCCTTGGTCGCTGGAAGCGCGACGGGCGAGACCCCTAGCGCGCTTTGTGCGCGATGCGCAGTGGAATCCTCCCCCGAAGGGGAGGAATCTGTCGATCTACTTAACGTTGCCGCAGAAACGCTGGATCCGCGAGCATGCGTCTTCCAGGACATCGTTGCTGGTGGCGTAGCTGATCCGGAAGAACGGCGAGAGGCCGAAAGCTGCGCCGTGGACCACGGCGACACCCTCGGTTTCCAGCAATTCGACGGCGAAATCCTCATCGCTTTCAATGATCTTGCCGCTGGGCGCGATCTTGCCGATCAGGCCGGCGCAGGACGGATAGACGTAGAATGCGCCTTCCGGCGTCGGGCAGTGGATGCCGGTGGCCTGGTTCAGCATCGAGACCACCAGGTCGCGGCGCTCCTGGAACAGCCTGGCGTTGGGCTTGATGAAGTCCTGTGTTCCGTTCAGCGCCTCCAGTGCCGCCCATTGCGAGATGGACGAGGGATTGGAGGTGGTCTGGCTGATCATCTTGGCCATGGCCTTGATCAGCGGCTCGGGGCCGGCGGCGTAGCCGATCCGCCAGCCGGTCATGGCATAGGCCTTGGAGACGCCGTTCATCGTCAGGGTGCGGTCGTAGAGCCGGGGCTCGACCTGGGCGATGGTGGTGAACTCGAAGTCGTCGAACACCAGATGCTCATACATGTCGTCAGTCAGCACCCAGACCTGAGGGTGCTTGAGCAGCACGTCGGCGATGGCCTGCAGTTCGGCGCGGGTATAGGCGCCGCCCGAGGGGTTGGACGGGCTGTTGATGATCAGCCACTTCGACCTGGGCGTGATGACCTTTTCGAGGGCTTCGGGCGTGAGCTTGAAACCGCTCTGGGCTGTCGTCTCGATCGGCACGGGCGTGCCGCCGGCCAGCAGCACCATGTCGGGATAGGACACCCAGTAGGGCGCCGGGATGATCACCTCGTCGCCAGGGTTCAGGGTGGCGACCAGAGCGTTGTAGATCACCGGCTTGCCGCCGGGGGCCACGTGGACCTGGCTGGGCTTGTAGTCGAGGCCGTTCTCGCGCTTGAACTTGGCGCAGATCGCCGCTTTCAGCTCGGGCATGCCGTCGGGGTCGGTGTACTTGGTCTTGCCGGCGCGGATCGCCGCGATGCCGGCCTCCTTGATATTGTCCGGGGTGTCGAAGTCCGGCTCGCCCGCCGACAGGGCGATGATGTCACGACCGGCGGCCTTCAGAGCGCGCGCCTTGGCGCTGATGGCGATGGTGGCCGACGGTGCGATGCGCCGCAGGGCGGCGGACTCGAGCGACATTCTTGGGACTCCCCTGGGAAACCGGTTTTCAGGATTGCGGCGGTCTTTACGCTTCCGCCTGCTGCGGCGCAACGCGGGGCGAGCGCTCTTGGGGCAGGTGAGGCCTTTGGGCGACAGGCCTGTGGCCTGCCCGCGTCCTGTATCGATCCCCTGTGGATGATGGCGGTACCATCAAGGACCACAAACAGGGCTCTGGACCGCTTCTTCGGCTGGACTTTGGCCCCGCGACTACGACCAGTCGAAAATGGCCTGCTAGGGCGCTATTCGGCGAAGTGGATACCGGTTCGCCGCCGAAGCAACGCTTCAAAACAAGAATCTAGAGCAAACGACATGATTTAATCATGGCGACCTTTGCTCTAGCGCCAGGGCTTGGCGTGGATCAGTTCGCGCTAACGTACAGATCGCTTTGACCACTCGGCGCCAAGGTTTCCAGATGGTTCCAAAGGCGCTGGATCTCCTGGCTGGCGGCCGAACTCGGCTCCCATTCACAGACCGACCGGCCATGGGCCATCGACTGCTGGAAGGCGGCGCGCGCGCGCAGGCCGACCGGGGCCATGGGCATGCCGGTAAAACGCAGGGCTTCGGCGGCCTTGAGGACGCTGACGGGCTCGGCGCCATTGCGACGAGGCGGGGCCTGGCTGAGAACGATCAGGCCCTTCTTGCCCAGACGGCGTACGGCCTCGGCTGACCGCGCGATGGACGCGATGTCCAGAAAGGTGGGGCGGCACACCAGCACGCAGAGGTCGGCGCACTGTACGGCCTGGAGAACATCAGTGTCAGGCGCGGCCGGCGTGTCGACGATCAGGCAATCATAGCCGCCATATCCGGCCATGGCCTTGGTCTGGAACAGCTTGCCGGCGTTGATCTCCATCAGCGTGGGCCCCGGAGCGACGCGAGCCTTGAGCGCATCGGTCGCCGAGCGCTGCGGGTCGATATCGGCAATCATGGTCTTGAGGCCCGCCAAATGGGCGGTGATGGCCAGGTTGACCGAAAGCGTTGTCTTGCCGGCCCCGCCCTTGCGAGAAATCACAGCCAGGGTCTTCACGTCGGTCACTCCAGTTCAGACACGGTTCTTGCCCCACCGGCCTGTGGACAAGTAACGTTGTAATGTGAAGGCTTAGCAAATGAATTGTCGTGACGGGCGAGTGCTATCCCTTGAAAAACAAGGGGTGAGGGCTGTGACGCGGTTAATTCGCCCGCCATCGCGGCGCCACACGCACGGCTGATGCTTGACCCACCGGCGCCATTGAGCGAGGCAAGAGACGTGATGCGCCGCCTCATCGAGTTCGTGACCAATATGGACGCCCGCGCTTGGCGCACGGTGGCGGTGTCCTTCGTGCTGTTTGGCGGTGTGGGGATTGTCTTCCTGTTCGGCGCCCAGTTTCTGGGATTCAACGGCGAGGCGACGGTGGAGCATTGGCTGGGCGCCGCCAGCGGTCCGTGGGCCCTGCCGGCGGCCGTTGGCGCCTTCGCCCTGATGGCCTTTCTGGGCGTACCGCAGTTCGTGCTGATTGCCGCAGCGGTGGTCGCCTTTGGCCCGTGGACGGGTTTTTTCTACAGTTGGGTTGGCACCCTGGTGTCGTCGCTGGTCGGCTTCTGGCTGGGACGGGCGTTCGGGGCCAAGGTGTTGCGCGATTTCGCGGGCGACGGCGTGGCCAAGTTCATGCGGCTGATCGGCAAGAACGGCTTCCTGGCCAGCCTGATCGTGCGAATGGTGCCATCTGCCCCTTTCATCGTGGTCAACATGGCTGCGGGCGTAACGCCGATGAAGCTGCGCGATTTCGCGGCCGGCACAGCCATCGGCATCATCCCCAAGATCGCCCTGACGGCCTTTGCCGGCAACTCCATCGTCCAGGCCATGCGCGGCGGCGGCACGCAGCACATCGTCCTGTTGGCGATCGCCGTGGCTGTCTGGATCGCTGCGGGTCTTGTCGCCCGCGCCTGGCTCAAGAAGCGCGAGACGGCTGACTAGCCAGGATTGCGGGTTCGGGCGCGTCCGGCAGGCCCAGGGCACCGCGCGTCGCTGCCCGCCAAGCACGGACTATCTGGCCAAACCACCCGATACGCGCCGCGTCGGTCATGCCGTCGCTGCGCTCGATCCCGGCGACCCAGGCCTGGATGACGAAGGGCAGGAAGGTTCGCGCCGCGTGGGCGCAGGCAGCTTTCAGGTCCTCGGAGGCTTCTGGCGGCGGGGCCACGAACGGTTCGGTAAGGCCCGCGAGAAGGGCGTCGCAGGCGGTCGCCCAGGGCAGGGTCTCGGGACCGCCGCGCGCCTCGCGCAACAGCAGCAAAAACAGGGCGGGGCGGGCCCTGCCCATCTCGATCAACGCCGCCATGCCCGACCCATAGCCGCCCCAAGGCTGGGCGGCGGCGGCCTCGATCTCGAGCAGGATCTCGCTGAATAGGGCGTCGATCAGGGCCTGACGCGAGGGATAGAGCCGGTAGATCAGGATTTTCGCCATGCACACCCGGTCGGCGATGTCCTGCATCGTCGCGGCGTGAAGGCCTTTCTCGGCGAACACCATCACGGCCGCGTCAAGCACGGCCTGGGCGCGCGCGTCGCGATCGACCCGAGGCTTGGGCTGACCGGGACGTCCCCGTAGCGTAGGTGTTCGAGCCTGGTTTGCTGCCGTCATCTTCGGTGATATGTAGAATGAAACTATAAAGTTTCAAATACAAAACGGGGGAAGATTCGATGTCGGAATTCAGGCTTGACCGGAAGGTGGCGCTTGTCGTGTCGGCTCTTTCGCTTTTCGCGATTCCGCTGGCCGTTCACGCGGGTGAAGCGGCCTCGACGCCGACCATCGAGCGCCATAAGGCTGTTGCCCAGGCCTTGCCGTTTTCCGACCGTCAGGATTTCGAGTTCGCCGATCGCGGCTTTCTGGGCACGCGGGCCGACCCGCTGATCAAGCGCGCCGACGGCCAGGTGGCCTGGAATCTGGCGGCCTATGAGTTCCTCAAGGGCGAGCCGCCTGCCACGGTCAACCCCAGCCTCTGGCGTCAGGCCCAGCTGCTGTCGCGCCATGGCCTCTTTCAGGTTTCCGACCGGGTCTGGCAGGTGAGGGGCTTTGACGTCTCCAATATCACCTTCATCAAGGGTGACAGCGGCTGGGTGGTCGTCGATCCGCTGACGACGGCCGAGACCGCCCGGGCGGCGTTTGATCTGGTGACCGAGAAACTGGGTGCGCTGCCGATCAGGGCGGTGATCTACACCCACAGCCACAGCGACCACTTTGGCGGCGTTCGCGGCATTGTCGACGAGAAGGACGTCAAGGCCGGCAAGGTGGCGATCATCGCGCCGGAGGGCTTCATGAAGGAGGTGGTCAGCGAGAACGTCCTGGCCGGCAACGCCATGAGCCGCCGAGCCCAGTATCAGTTCGGGATCATGCTGCCGCCCGGCGTCGAGGGGCAGATCAGTTCGGGCATTGGTCAGGGCATCGCCAAGGGGACGATCACCCTGATCCCCCCCACTCAGATCATCGATCACACCGGCCAGGAGCTCGTTCTGGATGGCGTGAAGGTGCGGTTCCAGTACACGCCCAACACCGAAGCCCCGGCCGAGATGAACTTCTATCTGCCCGATTTGCGCATTCTCGACATGGCCGAGAACGTCAATCCGTCGATGCACAACGTGCTGACCCCGCGCGGGGCGCTGGTGCGCGACAGCAAGGCCTGGGCCGACTATCTGACCGAGTCGATCCGGCTGTTTGCCGATGGCTCCGACCTGATGATCACCAGCCATGGCTGGCCGCGCTTTGGCCAGGAGACGGTCAAGACCGTGCTAGCCGAGCATCGCGACACCTACAAGTATCTGCACGACCAGTCGGTTCGGCTGCTGAATCACGGTTTGACCGGTGACGAGATCGCCGCCCAGATCGCGCTGCCGCCCAGCCTGGCCAGGAACTGGTACAATCGGGGCTACTACGGGAGCATGAGCTTCAACAGCCGCGCGGTCTATCAGCGCTATATGGGCTGGTACGACGCCAATCCCGCCCACCTGGCCCCGGCGCCGCCCGCCGAAACCGGCAAGCGCTATGTCGCGGCCATGGGCGGGCCCGACAAGGTCATGGCCTTGGCCGCCGAGGCCGCCAAGGCCGGCGACTATGCCTGGTCCGCCAGCCTGCTGAACCATGTCGTCATGGGCGACGAGAGCCAAAAGGCCGCCCGGGCCCAACTGGCGGACACCTACGAGCAACTCGGCTACCAGACCGAGAACGCCATCTGGCGCAACATGTACCTGACCGCGACCGACGAGCTCAGGGGCGGGGTGCGCAAGATCCCGACCTCGATGGCCTCGCTCGACATGCTGCAGGGGCTGGAAAGCCAGATGATCTTCGACGTCCTGGCCATCCGGCTGAACGCCGAGAAGGTCGGCGATGCGCGTCTCAAGCTGGCTTTTGTCTTTCCTGAGCGCAGCGAGAGGTACCTGGTCGAGGTTCGCAACCGGGTTCTGGTGGCTCAGCCGCTGGCTGCGGGCGAGACGGTCGACGCCACCCTGACGGTGGCCCGCCCAGTGTTTCTCGACTCGTTGTTTCGGGGGACATCCCTGCTGCCCAAGATCCTGACCGGGGAGGTCAAACTTGAGGGCGATCGGGCCGCCATGGGGCGACTGTCGGGGTGGTTTGACGCCTTTCCGAACGATTTTCCGATCGTGACGCGCCTCAAATAGTTTGATGCGCGGATAGAAGTTGCGCAGCGTGCGGCCAATAGTGCTTCAGGCGCAAAATGCTTGCTGCAATTGGGGGCGATGTGTAGAAAGTAAGCATGAACGTCGCGCGCACCCTGCTTCTGCTTCGGCTTACCAGCCCCTGGGCGCTCTAGGGTCACGCATCGTCGTGACCGGGCGCGCAGGGGATGATTTACCCGCAGCCGCCCCGCACGCAGACACCTTCCGACGAGTAATCAAATGACCTCCGTAGCAAACGGCGCTTTCGACAAGCGCGACAACGTCGTGATCTTCGACACCACCATGCGCGACGGCGAGCAATCGCCCGGCGCCTCTATGTCGCACGACGAAAAGCTGGAACTGGCCAAGATCCTCGAGGAGATGGGCGTCGACGTCATCGAGGCGGGTTTCCCGGTCGCTTCCAACGGCGATTTCGAGGCGGTCCGCGAGATCTCCAAGATCGTCAAGAACAGCACTATCGCCGGCCTGTGCCGCGCGCATCAGGTCGATATCGACCGCTGCGCCGAAGCGCTGAAGCCCGCCGCCCGCGGCCGGATCCACGTCGTCATCGCCACCAGTGACCTGCACATGAAGCACAAGCTGCAGATGGAGCCGGACGCCGTCATCGACGTGATCGCCCGCTCGGTGACCCACGCCCGCAACCTGCGCGACGACGTCGAATGGTCGGCCGAGGACGCCACCCGCAGCGAGCGCCAGTTCCTGCGCCGCGCTATCGAGACAGCCATCAAGGCCGGCGCGACGACGATCAACCTGCCCGATACCGTCGGCTACACCTATCCGTCGGAATATGCCGACCTGTTCAGCTGGATGACCCAGAACGTCGAGGGCGCCGACAAGGTGATCTTCTCGACCCACTGCCATAACGACCTGGGCCTGGCCGTGGCCAACAGCCTGGCCGGCGTGCAGGGCGGCGCGCGCCAGATCGAGTGCGCGATCAACGGTCTGGGCGAGCGCGCCGGCAACGCGGCGCTGGAAGAGATCGTCATGGCCCTGAAGGTGCGTGGCGACAAGCTGCCCTACGAGACCAGGATCAACACCACCCACATCACCCGCGCCAGCCGCTATGTCTCGGCCATCACGGGCTTTCCGGTGCAGTACAACAAGGCCATCGTTGGCAAGAACGCCTTCGCGCATGAAAGCGGCATCCACCAGGACGGGATGCTGAAGAACCGCGAGACCTACGAGATCATGACACCGGAATCGGTCGGCCAGGCGCCGTCCAGCCTGGTCATGGGCAAGCATTCGGGCAGCCATGCCTTCCGCGCCAAGCTAAAGGACCTGGGCTATGAGCTGGGCCAGAACGCCCTGAAGGAAGCCTTCGGCCGTTTCAAGGATCTGGCCGACCGCAAGAAGCACGTCTACGACGACGACATCATCGCTCTGGTCGACGACGCCCTGGCGCGCGGCTCGGAG
>JANOSS010000044.1:0-96000 GCA_031415995.1 Caulobacter sp.
CACGCAAGAACAGCTTCTGCGAAGCGGACAGGTCGAGCCGAAACGCAAAACACACATCACGGTCATCCGGGTTCGCCCCGGCCGCTTCGCGCCTCCCCAACCCCTTCAGTGGCTGATGCCGCGTGAGGCAGAGAGCCCGTGCCGCCCTTACAGACCCCGGGCCACGCCCTCGCGACGCGGATCGGCGCCGCCCTCCAGCACGCCGCCGGGCCGGACAATCACGCCATGCAGACCCGAGGTTTCGTTCTGGCCCGTCTTGACCGTCACGCCGCGCGCATTGAGCGCCGCCACCATCTCGGGGCCGAACAGTTCGGCCTCACCGGAGAAGTTTTCGCCGCGCGCGACGATATTGGGCAGGGCGATGGCCTCCTGCATCGACAGGCCCCAGTAGAACAGTCCCACCATGGCCTTGAGATTATAGGACAGGATGGCGTTGCCGCCGGGCGAGCCGACGGCGGCCAGGAACTTGCCCTTGTCGTCCAGCACGATCAGCGGCGCCATCGACGAGCGTGGGCGCTTGCCCGCCGCCACCGCATTGGCCGCCGGCGCGCCGTCCTTCTCGACCGGCGAGAACGAGAAATCGGTCAGCTGGTTGTTGAGGAAGAAGCCGCCGACCATCCGGCCCGAGCCGAAGATGCTCTCGACCGTGGTGGTCATCGACACCACATTGCCGGCCGGATCCATCACCACGAAATGGGTGGTGCCGGCCGGCTCCTGGGTGGCGTCGGCCCCGACCACGGGCGCGCCCTTGGGCAGGCCAAACTTCGGCGCGGCGCCGGCCACGTCGGTGATCAGCTTGGCGCGCTGGGCGACATAGGCCGGGTCCAGCAGGCCCTCGACGGGCACCTTGATGAAGGACGGATCGGCCACATAGCGGTCGCGGTCGGCGTACATGACCCGCTCGGCCTGCGCCAGCAGGGCCCAGGCGGCCGGGTCCTTGGGACCCAGCTTGCCGATATCGGTGTGCTCCAGCATCATCAGGGCCTGCAGCACCGCCAGGCCGCTCGACGAGGGGTTGGGGACGCAGACCGTATAGACCTTCCACGGCCGGCACAGAGCGGGCCCCGAGCGCGGGCGGTAGGTCTTGATGTCCGACAGGGTCATGCCGCCGGGCAGGGCGCCCTCGTGCAGCTTGTCGACAATGGCCTGGGCGATGGGGCCTTCATAGAGGGCGCTGGGGCCCTCGGCCGCCAGGCGCCGCAGGGTGGCCGCATAGGCCGGGTTCTTGAGCGTGTCGCCGGCCTGGTAGCGCTGTCCGTCGGGCTTGGTGAAATAGGCCTTCACGTCCGGCATGGTGTTTTGCGGAACGCGCGGGCTGTTGACCATGCCGGCCATGCGCGGGCTGACGGCGAAGCCATCGGTGGCCAGGGTCTCGGCGTCCTTGAACAGCGTCTTCCACCTGGCGGTCCCGTGTTCCTTCTGGGCCTGGGCCAGCATGGCCACCGCGCCGGGCACGCCGGTCGAGCGGCCCGACAACAGGGCGGTCACGAAGGGCAGGGGCTTGCCGTCGGGGCCCATGAACATGTCAGGGCCGGCGCCGCTGGGGGCCTTCTCGCGGCCGTCATAGGCCGTCACCTTGCCCGTCTTCGCCTGGTAATAGTTCAGGAAGGCGCCGCCGCCCAGGCCCGAGCTCTGCGGCTCGACCAGGCTCAGAACCGCCTGGATCGCCACGGCCGCATCCACCGCGCTGCCGCCGTCGCGCAGCACCCGCAGTCCAGCTTCGGTGGCCAGCGGATTGGCCGCAGCGACGAAGCCGCGCGGCGTGGCGGCGGGCGGCGAGGCCGAGGCGACGGGCGCCTGCGCCGCGGACGGCATCGATCCGCCGGGCATCTGGGCGCAGGCGGAAAGGGCGAGCAGGGAGACGAGAACAAAGCGACGCATGCGGACAGGTTCCGTGGGCAAGAACAGCGGCGGCGGAGCCGCTGCCGGCAAGGTGTCCATGGACAACAAACCATCGCGCCTGTCACGTCCCGGCCGTGCTTCCGGTCCGCGAAAACCCCTTCCGGACGCTGGCCGTGCGCGGGGCGCCCATCGGCGCGGCGACGTCTGGCGAAAACTTTTCACGCGAACGACCAAACGCCGCTTGCGCCCCGCAATGGGACGGGCTATTTCCCCCGCCTCGCCGAAAGGCAATGCGCGCCCGTAGCTCAGCTGGATAGAGCATCAGACTACGAATCTGAGGGTCGGACGTTCGAATCGTTCCGGGCGCGCCATTTTCTCCCGACATGCCAGACCGTCGAGAACCGTTGTCTTTCAACGGTTTGTGCGGTCGCGCGCCGACGTCCTCGGATAGTTCCGGCGACAGTTCTGGAGCCTTGGTCTGACGCTCCTGTGACTACTTTTGTGCCAAGGTCCGCAGTTCGTCGTGCAGATCGTCGGTCCGAAGATGGCCGTATCGTGCGCTCATCTGGGGTCTGGAATGGCCCAAAACCCTGCTCAAACGGTAAAGGTCGCCGCCGCCTTGTACCCACCATGACGCGAAGGTGTGGCGAAGGTCGTGCCAGCGGAAGTCCTTGATCCCGCTGGCTTTCAAGGCGGGCGCGAACGCCTTCTTCGGGTCCACATAACGGCGGCTATCCGCCTTGCAGAACAGATAGGGGGAGGGTGGTCGGTTGGCAGCGTTCAGGAGGCTTTCGACTGTGACCATTGCTGTGTCCACAAGGGGCACGCGGCGGGGCGCGTTGGTCTTCGTTTTGTCGAGGTCAATCGCCCTTACGGTCAGGCTGAGTAGCTCTTTGCGCCGCATACCGGTTTCGACCGCCAGAACGAGCATGGGTTTGAGGCATTCGGGCGCCGCTCGTTTCAGTGCTGCGAATTCAGCACGAGTCAGAAACCGCGTCCGAGGGCGAGATTCTTTCAAGGCACGCTTGCTGGTCGCCGTGACTGGATTTGCGTCCACCCACTCCCAGCGGATCGCCATCGAAAAGAGAGAACTCAGGAACGCCAAATCGCGCCGGATGGTCGCGTCGGTGACGCCTGCTTGTTTTCGCGACCTGATGTGTTCCGCGATGGCTCGGCGATTGATGTCTGCGCGTTCGCTGACGGCGGACAAAATCTCAGGGCTCAACCCGGCGCCGAGCCGTTCATCCTATCCAAACAGCACGTCGATCTCGCTTTGAAGCACGTCTGGGCCATTAAGCGCGGGGCCATGGATGGTCTGCTCACGGCAAAGTCGCTCGGAGGCCGTCTCCGCCTCCTCCGCGTCAACGACGCCGGCACACCCCGCGACCATGTTCAGTCGGGCCTCCAGAGTACCCAGTATGCCCGCAACCTTTCTCAGCCGCTGGCCGACCAGGTCGTGGAAGCCGCAAGCTTCCAGTATGGCGATGGCGTGGTTGTGGACGTCGCTCGCCCCGCCGTCCGGCGCGGCTAGAATGGCTTCTGCAGACGAAAGGATCCGAGCGACTCCGTCGTCAGCCTCTCGGCGAATGGCGGCAATTTCGGCCTGGGCTGCTGGCAGTCGCTCGGCGCCCATCAGGCGCGGGGCTAGGTCGCCGACCACCGCGCGGAGCGCCGTCAGGCTCTCACGCAGTGAAGCGATCTCGCTGGATGCCGGTCGGTCATCGCCCGCGGCAACGTAGAGGTCTGGTGCTGGGCGCTTGGGCGAGGTCACCGATCCATCAACTCCTTGGCTACGGGGCAGTCCCGCAGGGTGTCAGAACTCTCCGAATATGGTCGACATCTTTTGCTTCAGGGTCTCGGCGTTGAACGGTTTGACGATGTAGTTGTTGGCGCCGGCCTGCTTGGCGGCGACGACGTTTTCCGTCTTGCTCTCGGCGGTGATCATAATGAACGGCATGCGGCTCAGAGCGGCATCCCCGCGCACTGACTTGAGCAGATCGTAGCCCGTCATCGGCTCCATGTTCCAGTCCGAGATCACCAGACCGTAGGATTTGCTCTTGAGTTTGCCCAGGGCCTCCTCGCCGCTGGCCGCCTCGTCGAGATTGTCAAAGCCAAGCTGTCGCAGCAGGCTATGAACGATCCTTATCGTGGTCTTGTAATCATCGACAACAAGGATAGGCATCGAAGCGTTGGCCGCCATTTTGTCCTCCAAATAACCAGTTGCTCGACCAGAACATACGTCTGTAAAAATATGCTTGTGTTTGCGCCTGTGTCATCTTGTCGCACCCAAGATGGTTGTTCAGTTGATTTCTGGATGCACCGAATGTGGAGCAGAAGGGGCCGGTTGATTTTCGGAGCGAAGACAAGACCGGACTGGTCCTGCGGCATTGTGTCTACAACATTTGCCACGGGGCGCGTCGTAACAGACAATTAACCAACCAAGACCAGCCTCGACGTCTAAATTCCCGGCTAGGAACGGACCGATGGCTAGCAACGACATGATCGACCAGCGTCTCGACTTTCTTGGCATCGATCGCGATGCGCGCAGCGCCCTGCGATCGGCCGGCGGCTTTGTCGCCAAAGAATTGCCCGGCGTTCTTGACAAGTTCTATGACAAGGTCCGCGCGACCCCGGACGTTCGCCGCTTCTTCAGCGGTGATGGCCAGATGGATGGCGCCAAGTCCGCACAGTTGCGCCATTGGACGTCTATCGTTTCGGGCAATTTCGACCAGCAGTACATCGACAGCGTTCGCAAGATCGGCCACGTCCATGCGCGGATCGGCCTGGAGCCTCGCTGGTACATCGGCGGCTATGCCCAGCTGTTGGAAGGCCTGATGCGGCGTATGATCGCCGAAGCCTTTGGCGGCGGCGTCCTCAAGATGGGCCGTCGCAAGGGGGGCAAGGAACTGGCCGACCAGATGACCGCCATCATGAAGGCGGTTCTGCTCGATATGGACTACTCGATTTCGATCTATCTGGAGGCCATCGAAGAGCAAAAGCAGCGGGCGATGATCGATATGGCGGACCGGTTTGAGGCGAGCGTCGGAAAGATCGTCGGCACCGTCGCTGACCAGGCCCAGGAGCTGGAATCGACTGCCCGGACTATGGCCGCCACAGCGACGCGCACCAGCGAGCAATCGACGACGGTCGCCGCCGCCGCAGAGGAGGCTACTGCAAACGTCGCCATCGTCGCGTCGTCATCGGGCGAGATGGGCAAGTCGGTCGCGGAGATCGCCCTGCAGGTCAATCACTCCACGACAATAGCCGGGGATGCCGTGCTGCGCGCCAAGGCAACCAGTGAAACCATTGATCGCATGTCGCGCTCGGCGGAGAAAATCGGTGAGGTGGTGCGACTGATCAGCGATATCGCCGGCCAGACCAATTTGCTGGCTCTGAATGCGACCATCGAAAGCGCCAGGGCCGGCGAAGCGGGCCGCGGCTTTGCCGTCGTCGCCGCTGAGGTCAAGAGCCTGGCGACCCAGACGGCGAAGGCCACTGAAGATATCGCCAGCCAGATCAACGAGATCCAGCAGATCACCGGGGATACCGTGATCGCGATCGCCAATATCCAACGCACGATCGACGACATGAATACGGTCTCCGTGGCGATCAACGCGGCCGTAGAGGAGCAGTCGGCGGCTACCCGTGAAATTGCCCGCAACACCCATGAAGCGGCAAACGGCACACAAGACGTATCGCGCAATATAGCCGAAGTACTGTCTGGGGCTAATGCAACAGGAATCGCGTCGCAACAAGTGGTTATGGCATCCCAGGAGCTGGGAAGGCAGGCTTCAACACTGCGAGCTGAGGTCGATTCTTTCCTGCGCTCCGTTCGCGCAGCCTAGAGCGTTTTCCGATAAGCGTGAAACGGTTACCGGATCGAAAAACACTCTAAACCTCTGATTTAGAGCCCTTTTCGTCCGACCCTGATGAAGCCATCAGGTCGGAAAGGGCCCTAGTCATCTTCGTCGCAACTCGTAAAGCCCGTTAGGCGCCGCCATGGATGACCTGATCTCCGATTTCCTGACCGAGGCCAATGAAAGCCTTGAGGTGATTGACGTCGAACTTGTCAGTTTCGAAGCGCATCCAAACGACCGGGCGGCGCTCGATAAGATCTTTCGACTTGTCCACACCTTGAAAGGCACCTGTGGCTTTCTCGGCCTTGGCCGGTTGGAAGCTCTGGCGCACGCTGGCGAGACCCTGCTGGGGCGTTTTCGGGACGGCAAGCTGGAGGTCAGCGCCGAGGCTGTGACCCTGGTCCTGAAATCGATTGACCGCATCAAGCTGGTGATCGACGGCCTGGGCGCGACAAAGGCTGAACCGGTTGGTGATGACAGCGACCTGATCGCTGCCCTGGAAACGATGGCAATGAGCGCGCCCTCGCCAAAGGCTCCGACGCCCGCGCCGATCGAGCAGGTCGAGGGCTTTGACCCCGAACTGGGGCGCGCGCTGCGCCCGGGTGAAGTATCGACGGCCGATCTCGAGGCGGCCTTCGCAGCGGCGGAGGGGCCGGCGGAGTTCGCCTACACGGCACCCCTTGAGCCGGCGGTCGCCGAAGCGCGCCCGGCTGATGCGACCGAAGAGGTCGCCCCGATCGCGTCAGCCCAATCCATCAGGGTCGGGGTGGATGTACTCGAAGACATGATGACCCTGGTCTCCGAGCTGGTCCTGACCCGCAACCAGCTCCTGCAGATCAATCGGGGCCGGACCGACGACGGCTTCTCGCCGCCGCTGCAGCGGCTTTCGACCATCACCGGCGAGCTACAAGACAGCGTCATGAAGACGCGAATGCAGCCGATAGGCCAGGCTTGGAAGAAGCTGCCGCGGATCATCCGCGACCTTGCCAATGAGCTGGACAAGAAAATCGACCTGGTCCTCGACGGCGAAGGCACTGAACTGGACCGTCAGGTCCTTGAACAGATCCGCGATCCGCTGACCCATATGGTCCGCAACTCTGCCGATCATGGCCTGGAAGGACCCGACGAGCGGCGGGCGGCAGGAAAGCCCGAAACGGGCCAGATCCAGCTGTCAGCCTATCATGAGGGCGGCTCGGTCGTGATCCGGCTGCGCGATGACGGCCGCGGTCTGGACACCGCCAGGATCCGCGAAAAGGCTATCGAAAAAGGCCTGCTGAGCCGCAGTGAGGCGGAGGCGCTGAGCGAGGCCCAGATCCATCGCCTGATCTTCGCCGCCGGCTTCTCGACCGCTGCGGCTGTGACCAATGTATCTGGCCGCGGCGTCGGCATGGACGTGGTGCGCAGCAATATCGAGCAGATCGGCGGACAGATCGACCTTCAGTCGACCTTCGGCGCCGGCTGCACCGTGACCATCAAGATTCCCCTGACCCTGGCCATCATCTCGGCTCTGATCGTCGGGGCTGGCGGCGAGCGGTTTGCCGTACCGCAAGGCTCGGTCCTGGAGTTGATCAAGATCGGCGAGGGCGCCGAGCATCGTACCGAGATCATCGAACAGGTGCGGATGGTCCGGCTGCGCGAGGAACTTGTGCCGTTGATAGATCTGAGCGGCGAGCTGGTGCTGACCCAGGCGAGCCAGCCCAGTTTCGTTATGATCATGAAGGTCGGCGCTCATCGTTTCGGCGTCATGGTCAATGAGGTGATCGACACCGAGGAGATCGTCGTAAAGCCGCTGGCCACTGTGCTGCGCGGCATCTCGGTCTTTTCTGGCGCCACTCTGCTCGGCGACGGCTCTGTCGTGCTGATCATCGAGCCCAATGGACTTTCCCAGCGTGCGGGCAAGATGCCGGTGGCGGCGCAGCGCGCCATCGACGCCGCGGCCCACAGCGCAGTCGACGCCGAGGTCCAACGAAAGAGCATGCTGCTGGTTCGGGTCGGATCAGGGGCGTTGAAGGCGGTCGAACTTGGTCAGATCACCCGCCTCGAACACATTCCTGTCGAAAAGGTGCAGCTCATCGGCTCTCGGGCGGCGCTGCATTATCGCGGCAAGTTGATGCCCGTTCTGTGCATCGATGAGGATCAGACCCTCAAGACCGATGGGGTCCAACCCCTGCTGGTGATTACCGGCATGCTGTACGCCATGGGCCTGGCGGTCGATCAGATCGTCGATGTCGTTGAGACGGCCGTGACCATCGAACTGAGCCCGACCAAGACCGGCATTATCGGTACGGCTCTGATCAACGGCCGGGCGACAGAGATCATCGATCTTGACCATTTCATGATCATGGCCCTGGCCGAGCATGCGCGGTCGGTTCCGGCCGATCAGTCGGCCGAACAGACCCGGGAGGCGGCATGAGTGTTCGCGATTATGTGACTGTCCGTGTGGCGGGCCACCTGTTCGGAATAGAGGCGTTGGCTATCCAGGATGTCTTCTATCCACGCAACATCACGCCGGTGCCCCTGGCGGCGCCCGAGATCCTCGGCGTCCTCAATCTGCGAGGCCGGATCGTGACAGCGGTCTGCGCGCGTCGCAGGCTCGGTCTGAAGCCGCGCGACCCGGGCGAACCGGAGTCCAAGGCGATCGGGATCGAGGTCGGCGGCGACAACTATGGCCTGATCGTTGACCAGGTCGAATCCGTCGTGAAGCTTGATTCCGACGAAATGATCGCACCGCCTGACAACTTGCCGCCCCGCTGGGCGGAAATCATTCCCGGAGTGTTCCGGCTGCCCGATAGTTTGCTGGTGATTTTCGACGCACCACGTCTTTTGACAGCGGGACTGCTGTTGGGCGTCGCGGCATGACCCGGTTTCTGGTTGTCGATGACAGCGCGGTGATCCGCAAGGTGGCCCGGCGAATGCTTGAGCCCCTGGGCTATAGCGTGGACGAGGCGGCGGACGGTGTCGACGCAATGAGCGCTTGTCTCAGCAGCATGCCGGACGCTGTTCTGCTGGACTGGAACATGCCCAACATGGACGGTCTGACCTTCCTGGAAAACCTGCGCGCCGCGCCGGGCGGAGCCGGCCCAAAGGTGCTTTTCTGTACCACAGAGAGCGACTTCGCGCACATTGCTGCGGCGATGGAAAAGGGCGCTGACGAGTATCTTTTCAAGCCTTTTGATCAGGCGACTCTCGAGAGCAAACTGGCCATCACCGGGATCACGCCATGATGGTTGCGCCTGCGTCGGCAGCCTCCCGAGCCGATCGTGTTCGCGTGATGATCGTCGACGATTCCGCCGTTGTGCGCGGCATGGTCTCGCGCTGGCTTGATGAGCGTGCAGACATCGAGGTCGTCGCCCTGGCGATAGACGGCTTTCAGGCCCTCAAGAAACTTGCGGAACACGAGATCGATGTCTGTCTTCTGGATATCGAGATGCCCAACATGTCCGGGCTTGAGGCGCTACCCAAGTTGCTGGCCTTGCGCCCGCGGCTGAAGGTGATCATGGCGTCGACCTTGTCCGAACGCGGGGCCGAGATCACGCTGCGGGCGCTCAGCCTGGGGGCGACCGACTTTATCCCGAAGCCTTCCGCCAGCCGGCTGGGCGGCGCGGAGGCCTATCAGCGCGACCTGATCGAGAAGATTGTGCAACTTGGCCGCCGGCCCAGCGCGGCTGTCGCGCGCACCAGCGCGCCACCGCCCCCTCCTTGCCCCTCGCCCGCCAGCGCGGCGTCATCGCGAAAGGTTCGTCTGGAAACGCTGGTGGTCGCGGCCTCCACCGGCGGCCCTCCGGCCCTTCGCGAGATGGTCGCCGGCCTTGGTCCAAACTGGCGCACGCCCATCCTCATCGCTCAGCATATGCCGCAGGGCTTTACCCGCGCCTTGGCCCAGATGATCGCGCGGGTCACGCCGATGACCGTGAAAGAGGGGGAGCATGGTGAGCCGATCACCGACGGGGTGATCTATATCGCCCCTGGCGGCTCCCACATGATCGTCGAGCGTGGTCGGGATGGAAAGCCGACGGTTCAGCTGCACCAGGGACCCGAGGTAAACTGGTGCCGGCCGGCGGCCGATCCGTTGTTCTTCAGCGCTGCCGAGGTCTGGGGCGGCGCGACTGCCGGGGTGATCCTGACCGGCATGGGCCATGACGGCCGCGAGGGTGCGCGGGCCTTGGTGGCGCGCGGCGCGCAAATCATCGTCCAGGACGAAGCCAGCAGCGTCGTCTGGGGCATGCCGGGCTCCGTCGTCCTGGCGGGGATCCCCGCCGACATCCACCCCCTGTCGAACATGGCGGCGCAGCTGATGATTCTAGCCAATGGGGGAGCAGCGTGAGCAGTCCAGACCTGAAGCACTTCATGGACCTCCTGCGCAGCAGAACCGGCATCGTTCTGGACGAAAGCAAGGCCTATCTAGTCAATAGTCGCCTCGCCCCCATCGCAGGCACAAGCGGCTATGACTCCGTCGACGCCCTGCTGGCGGCGATACGAACCGCGCCGGTCGAGCGGATCATCGAGGCGGCCATTGACGCCATGACGACCAATGAGACGCTGTTTTTCCGCGACCAGACTCCGTTTGACCATCTAAGGCGCATGTTCGTCGATCTGGGCCGCAATCGACAGGGGCCGATCCGGTTGTGGAGCGCCGCCTGTTCTACAGGCCAGGAGCCCTATTCCATCGCCATGCTCTGGGAGGAGCTTGCTCACCTCCTGCCGGGCGTTCGTCTGGAGATCCTGGCCACCGACCTGTCGCGCGAGTGTCTGACCAAGGCTCAGGTCGGGATCTATTCCAGCTTTGAAGTGCAGCGCGGCCTGCCCGTCCAGAAACTGATGAAGCACTTCGAGCGGGTCGGCGAAAGCTGGCGGATCAAGTCCGATCTGCGCAGCGCTGTGTCCTGGCGGCAATTCAACCTGCTCGAAAGTCCTGTCGGCCTCGGGCGGTTCGACATCGTGTTCTGCCGCAATGTCCTGATCTATTTCGACACCAAGACCCGCGGCCAGATTCTGGAACGCGTCGCGGGTCAGGTCGTCGACAACGGCTATCTAATTCTGGGCGGAGCCGAAACGGTGATCGGCGTGACCAACGCCTTTCAGGCGGGACCCGGAGCCGGGCTGTATGTGAAGGCTGCAGGTTTCCGACCGCAAGCAACTGCGCAGGCGCGCTAGAATATCCGACGAAGTGGACGCCGGTTCGTCGCTCGACAATGCGCGGGGAGCCACGCTGGGCGCGGCCTTGGACGTTCGCGCCGATCGGATATTCCAGAGCCCTTTCCGACCTGATGGCTTCATCAGGGTCGGACAAAAAGGGCTCTGAATCAGAAGTTTAGAGCGCTTTTTGATGCGATAGCCGTTTCACACTTCTCGGAAAACGTTAGGCGGAGCGATGAGCTAGCGCGAAAGGTCCAGGATCAAGCGCGGCGACGACCGCTCCCAACAATTTGCCGGCTGAGATCGGCTTCAGGATGCGACCTTCAAACAGGTCTGCTCGCGCGGGCGACAAGGCATCGTGATCCGCCGAACACAACAGCATCGGGGCATGACGATTTGGTCCGCTGCCTGATCGAATCGCCTGAGCGGTGTCGATGCCGGACAGGTCGGGCATATGCCAGTCCAGCAGGATCAGGTCGTAGGGCTGGCTATTGGCCGCAGCGATAGCCGCGCTTCCATTGGAGACCGCATCAACGGTCAGGCCCAGCGATCGGAGCATCAGGCTGATGACCTCGAGTGTTTCCGGGTGATCATCGGCGGTCAGAACCTTCAGTCCCGGCGGCAGGAAGGGCGTCTCCTGCCCCTCGATTTCACGGTTGTCCTTGCAGGGAGCCGCCGGCAGTTCGAACCAGAAGGTCGAACCCTTCCCCTCGATGCTGTTGACGCCGATTTCGCCGCCCATCGCTTCGGCCAGGCCACGGCAGATCGCCAGACCGAGGCCCGTGCCGCCAAAGCGCCGGGAAATGGATCCATCAACCTGGGAGAAGCGGAGGAACAGTCTTGAGATGTGGTCGGAAGAAATACCTATGCCACTATCTGTGACCTCAAATCGGAGGCGGTTTGCAGCCTCGTCAAACGACGCCGCGACTGAAACCTGTCCAGTCTGAGTGAACTTGATGGCGTTGCCCACAAGATTGACCAGCACCTGCCGAACTCGCTTGGCGTCCGCCATCAAATATTCCGGCAAGCCATCGAGGCCGTCGTGGCAAATCTCAAGGCCCTTGTTGGAGGCCTGAATCTTCAAGAGGTCAGTGGTTTCGACGACGAGGGACGACATACTCGTCGGCTCGGGCGAAATCTGAACCTCTCCGGCCTCGATCTTCGAAAAGTCCAGAATGTCATTGATCGTCGACAGCAAGGTGCGACCCCCGGCGACAATGCGGTCGGCGGCCAGGCGAACCCTGTCGGAAAGCTCGGATTCGCCCTGAATTTGTTGCGAAAAGCCGATCACACTGGTCAAGGGTGTGCGGAGTTCGTGGCTCATATTGGCCAGGAACTCCGCCTTTGCGGCGGCGGCCGCCTCGGCCTGTCGGCGAGCCTGGATCAAGCCATCCTCAAGTTCGCGCCGTTCGGTAACATCGCGAAATGTCGAGTTGACCAATGTGGTTTGCCCGGCGCCGTTCTTGATGAAAGAGGGACTGCCCTGGAGCCAGACATAGTCGCCGGCCTTGGTCAAAACGCGCGACTCACCACGGCCGGTCGGCTCGTATCCGGGATTTTTGAAGTGTTCTGCCAGCAGGCTCGCCGTAGCGGCGACATCGTCAGGATGGAGGAAATCGGCTAGGCGGCGACCGACCAGTTCCTCAGGCCGATAGCCGAGACTGATCGATGAGGGCGAGGCGTAGGCGATCACGCCGTCCAGCCCGAACTGCACGGTGAGATCGCGTCCGCTGTCGGCCAGGATGCGATAGCGGCGCTCACTGACTTCGGCGCTCTGCTGGGCGCGGCGCGCCTCCTCGTGTGCGCGGATCAGCTCGGCTTCAATGGCCTTTCGATCGGTGACGTCGCGCGAAACGTCAATGAATTCGCGCAGGTGTCCTGTCTTGGGGTCCCGAACCGCGAAGGGCTGGGACTCCATGACGCGATAATCGCCGGCAGCATTCCGAATCCGCGATTCCAGCGCCGGGAGCCGCGCGTTGGGCTCCATCGCCAAACGCCTGTAGTGTTGCACCGCCAGCGGCTGATCGTCAGGGTGCATGAACTCGCTGGTGAAATGGCCAATGAGGTCCTCGGGCTCGAAGCCGAGAATGTCCTTGACGACTGGAGACACCGCCAGCGTTTCGCCATTGGGGGCAAATCGCATGATGATATCGCGCGACCCTGCGACGAGCCGCTGAAACTCTTCATCGCGCTCGGCCAGAGCCCGTTCGGCGCGCTTGCGAGCCGTGATGTCCCGGATCGCGTGGACCAACTCCACGATACGGTTCGAGACGGGATCCCGGAAGACGCGAGGGTGTGTCTCGATCCAGATCACCTCGCCGTCCCTGCGGACCATGCGATACTCGGCCACCAACTCGTCGTTCTTGATCTGGCCGCTCAGGAGGGGGCCAAACTGGCTCACGGTCTTGGGCTGATCATCGGGATGGACCAAATGCAGCAGGTTGCGACCTTTGAGGTCATCGATCCCGAATCCCAGCACACGCTCGCAGGCCATCGAGACGTAGGAGATGATGCCGTCGGGTCCGCAGACGACAATCATGTCGTTGCTGTTCTCGGCGAGCCGGCGGTAATGGGCTTCGCTCCGTGCCAGCTTTTCGCGCAAGGCTCGCGGTTCGGTCATGTCCTGAGCGACGCCGCTGACGCGCGTCAGGTCGCCCGACGCCGAGGTCTGGGCGCCCAGGGTCGAGGTCAGGTAGCGAATCTCGCCGTCGGGTCGCAGCACGCGATAGTCGCAGGAGAAAACCTTGTCCGGCTCGATGGTCAGCCGATTGATTGCGGCCTCGATCGTCGCAATGTCCTCAGGGTGGATTTGCGCATAAAGGCTGTTGAGGTCTGTGGCGGCCGCGGCCGGGTCCGAACCGTGAAGGGTGTGGATGGTCGGGGAGCCCTGCCACACTCCTGTCTCCAGGTCGTACGACCAGTTTCCCACTCCGAGCAGCCGTTCGGCACTTATCAGCTGAACTTCGGCCACATCCAGGCGCGCCTCGCGGCGGCGAATGGCCAAAAGTGCGCCCAGGGTCGCGGCGACATCCGCCAGTACGGCTTTGGTCCTTTTGCTGACGGATCGTCGGGGAATCGCGTCGATGGCATAAAGCGCAGCCAGGAATTGGCCCTGATCATCGACGACGGGGGCGGCGGTCAGAGAACCCGTGACCGCCGCGCGGCGGTCGATCAGGCCGCCGTCGGCGTCTAGGCCGACCGCCAGGAGGCCGTCGGTCAAGTTCAGGCGTTCAATCAAGTCCTTGTCCCAAAGCGATGCCTCGCGCTCAGGCCAGGCCAGGCCGACGGTATTCTGCTGCAAAATTCGCGCAGCGACCCGCAGGACCCTGGTTAGCAGTTCATCGCCCTTTGCCCCCGGTGTGCGGATCAGGCGGCTACCAATCATCCGAACAGCCGATCGATCTCATTCAGAGCCTCGCTCTGCCCCGGCGATCTGGCTTCGCCACTCTCAGGCGTCCCGCCGTCACGGAAGCGGCTGATCGAGGCCATCAGGCCGCCGGCCTCGCCGGCCAGAGATTGGCTGGCGCCGGTGGCTTCGGCGACCATGGCCGCATTGTTGCGGGTGATTTCGTCAATCAGGGCCACGGCGGCATGAATGCCGCTGATACTCTCGCTCTGCATGCGGCTGGAGTTCGAGATCCCCTGAACCAGGCCGTGGATCTGCATGACCTGACCGACGATCTCGGTCAGGACCTGGCTGGTCTGGGAAACCTGGCTGCCGCCGGCTGCCACTTCGGCATTGGCCCGCGTGACCAGGGCGCTGATTTCCTTTGCGGCCGTCGCCGAACGCTGGGCCAAAGCCCGGACCTCTTGGGCGACGACGGCAAAGCCGCGTCCGGAATCGCCGGCCCTGGCCGCCTCGACACCGGCATTGAGCGCCAGAAGGTTGGTCTGAAAGGCGATCTCGTCGATCACCGCGCTGATCGTGCCGATCTGGCCGGACGAGGCCTGGATGCGCGCCATGGCTTCGACCGCGCCGTCCATGACCGTCGTCGAACGCTCTGCCGACTGCTTGGCGGCGACGACAACGTGCAGAGCCTCCTCGGCCTTTGCTGTGGTGACCTGGACCTCTCCTTGCAGCACAGTCAAAGACTGAGCCGATTCACGGACGGATGAGGCCTGTTGCTCTGTCCGCGATGACAATCGTTCGGCGGCGCGCGACAGTTCCGACGCCCCGAAGCTGACCGCCTCTGTGGCCTCCAGAATTGAGCCCATCACCGAACCGAGGGCCTCCATGGAGGCGTTGAAGTCGATGCGCAGCTGGTCGAGGCCTGGGCCGAATTGCTCGGACATTCGGATTGACAAATCGCCGACCGCCAAACGCTCCAGTGCGTCGCCCAGCCTGTCGATGACCGTGGCGTGGTCCTTTGACAGTCGCTCAACCTGCTCGGCGCGGGCCACCAGTTCCTGTTGGTAGGTCTGGATCTCGGCCTCATGCGCCAGGCGCGCCGATTTGCGTTGCAGGGCGGCGCGCCGGAACGTGTCGACCGACCTCAACATGCTGCCGATCTCGTCACCGCGATTCAGATAGGGCGGCTCCACGTCATAGTCGCCCTCAGCCAGACCGGCCATGTAGGCTGTGGTCTTGTGCAGCGGTTGCAGGACTGTTCGGCGCAGGTGCAAGGTGATCAAGATACTGACCGTGACGCCGACACAGGCCAGGACCAGGGCCATGAATTGCGATTCCTGCATGCGTCTGACAGCGATGGCTTCGACCGCCTGATGCTGCGCAGCGATGCGCCCCATCAGCCCCTGCCTTTGCGAGCCGAGGCTCTCAAGATCATCGGTCAAGGCCAGGGCCGCCGCGTCAAAGCCGGCCATGTGGACATTGCCCGCCGATGTGCCGCCATCGATATAGGCGCGCGCCATGATCACGCCGCTGGAATAGTAGGTCTCAAACGTCGCTTGGGAATTGGCCAGTCGCTGGGCCAGTTCCGGTGCCCCAAGCTTCAACGCCAGCTTGCGCGCTCGCGCCCCGTCTTCCGCAAACCGTTTGCGGAAAGCTTCGGC
Organism: Caulobacter sp.; assembly: GCA_031415995.1. GTDB lineage: Bacteria > Pseudomonadota > Alphaproteobacteria > Caulobacterales > Caulobacteraceae > Caulobacter. The sequence continues at coordinate 15,846 of JANOSS010000044.1, forward strand.
CTGTTCGAACCCGTCGCTCAACCCGTCCTCGCCGCGCGTCGCCGAGATGTCGGTCAGGAACTGCTGAACCTGAATGGCGTCGAATTTCATCGCCGCGACCGCTTGGTTCAGCTCGAAAGTGGTGGTCGTCGCCTCGGTATCGCGTTGAATTTCCGCGCGCCTCTGGATGAGGCCATAGCTTGTCGTCGCCGCCCACAGGCCCGCGACCAACACGATCAAACAGCCCATGAGGACAAGAGCAATCGACATGTCGCGCGCGATACGCTTGTTGTCGAGCTTCAGATACTTGGTTTTTCTCGAGGCCAAGATCATGCACGTCCCCAATCTGTGCCGGGATCATGGTTGCTGAATCTTAATGTGCGGAAAATAGGGATCGGGTTCAGGCCGTGCCTGCGACAATTTGACTTTCCGCTCAGATCTGCTGAACCTTGCTGCACTTTCCTTGCCGATGCTGGCCCCAGACGCGTTCCGACCCAATCAGATTGTGACGAGGCGTGCATTGCGAGATAAATTTTGCCGCCTAGTCTTGTGCCCCGGCCGGGCCAAGCGCTTGTGTCGGAAATAGCCTGGGCAACTCACGGAGTGTCGCTATGGAAATCCTGGTGGTCGAAGATGACGAAGCAATTCGGAATTTGATAGTTTCCCAACTGCAGGACGCCGGCTTTGACGTTTCAACGGCCTGCGACGGCGTGGAGGGCTTGGCCTCTATTCGCAACCGTCGCCCCGATGCCGTCCTGCTGGACATCAACATGCCGAACATGGATGGTTTCGCGGTGTTGGAAAAGCTGAAGAGTGATCCCGCGACCAGCGAACTTCCGATTCTGATGCTGTCGGCCCAAAGTTCGCCTGAAGATATTCATCGGGCGGTTCACCTGGGCGCCGACGATTACATCGGCAAACCTTTCGAGACCCGGCAATTGCTGCGACGAGTGAACCGCATGCTCAGCAAGATCACACCGGTCTGAAGACGCGGGTTCATCCCACGCGACCCCATGACGCACGCCGAGCCGTTCTCAAAGGGCGATCCCTAATGCCGAATTAACCAAGAACCCCGAAGGCTGCGGCATCGCATTCTCGAGGTCGCGCAATGAAACTGTCGTCCGCGTTCGCCATCCTTGCCGGCGCCCTCGCCTTGTTCCTTGCTGTCGCGGCGGGCGTGGTCTGGAGCAGCATCGACACCCTGCGGATCGGTGGCGCTAACTATCATAACATCATCGACAACAAGGACTTGATTGCGGACGTCCTGCCGCCGCCGATCTATGTCATCGAAGCCTATATGACGGCGCACCTCGCCGAGGACGCTCCCGAAGATCTTGCCGCCAACAAGGCCACGCTGAAGCGGCTGAAGTCCGAATACGAGCAGCGCCTGACCTATTGGCGGGGCAAGACCCTGACCCCCGAGATCAAGGCTGCGATCTTCGATGAGTCCGATCGCCGCGCGCGGGAGTTCTGGACTATCCTGGAAAACGGCCTGCTGCCGGCGATCGAGCGCGGCGACCGCGCTGAGGTCGACGTCAGGGTTCATCAAATGACGGCCGCCTTCATGAGGCATCAGGCGGCCGTAAACCGCATGATCCCCGTCATCCAGGCCGAGGCCGCCCATCAGGAAGGCGTCTCCAACAGGGCCCAAGCGGTTGCGTTCGGCATCCTTCTGGCTCTGGGCCTGGCCGCCATCGCCCTGCTGGTCGTCGCGGTCCTGATCGTGCGCCAGCACGTCCTGGCGCCTCTGGAAGACACCACCGGCCTGATGAACGCGCTGGCCAACGGTGATCTGAATGTTCGCTCGGCTCACACCAAACGTGCCGACGAGATCGGCGCCCTCGCCAATGCCCTGGAAAAGTTTCGCACCAACGCCCAGGAGCGCCAGGGACTGGACCGGGCCACATCGAGCCAGAGGGATCTTGAAAGCTCGCGCGGCAAACGCAGGGCTGAACTGGTGGAGGCCTTCACGGGCAAGCTTGATGACGTGATCGGCGGATTGACCACCTCGTCGCACGATCTGCACAGTTCGGCGGTCACCCTGGACAGGAGCTCTTCGAACGCCAGCCGCCAGGCCGAAGAGGCTGACGAGGCGGCGCGCAACACCTCGACTCACATCCAGGAAATCGCAGCGGCCACAGGACAACTGCGCATTGCCGTCCAGGAGATCTCCAGCCGTATCGCAGAGTCGGCCCGTATCTCCAGCGAAGCCGAAGCGATCGGCCTGGAAACCGAGAAGGTCATTGAGCAACTTGCCGACGCCGCGCGTCAGATCGAGGAGGTGACGTCCCTGATCAGCGACGTGGCCGACCAGACCAATCTCCTGGCTCACAACGCCACGATCGAGGCGGCCCGCGCCGGCCAGGCGGGCCAAGGCTTCGCCGTCGTCGCCGCAGAGGTCAAACAACTTGCGACCCAGACCACCAACTCGACCGGCGCGATTTCCAAGCGGATCGCCGAGATCCAGCAGGTCAGCCGCACCACGGCGACGGGTGTGCGCTCGGTGCTCACGGCGATGACGCAGGTGCGCGAAATCTGCGCGGCGGTCGCGGCGGCAGTCGAGGAACAGGCGGCGACCACCAGCGACATTTCCGATCGCGCCCTCGGCGCGGCCCGCGGCGCGTCCTCGGCTGCTCGCGGGGTCGAAAGCATGACCATGGCCACGGCCGAGGCGGGGGAATCTAGCCGCCGCCTGCTCGACACCTCGGGCAAGGTCAACGAAGCCACCGATACCCTGCGCCGCGAAGCTGATGCGTTCTTCAAGGCCCTGAAGGCGGCTTGATAGGGCAATGGTTTTCTCGGTTTTTCACCGCGCGCCCGATAGCGGGCGAGTTGTCCGATAAGCCTCAGGAGAACTTGGCAAGACCAGGACGGCATCCCGGAGAGCTTGACCAAAAGGATGCGAGGCGAACTGTTCAGTGAGAGACTGTTCTTCAGCCTCAACCTTGCTGTCCGGCGGCTCGCCGGCCTGCGGAAAATTCATCGTTGGACAGGGTCGCGAACTCCACCACTCCACCACTCCAAGCGAGGAAGTCGCGAGCCGCCTCGTTGGAGGCAGGGTTTTGCGGCGCCTGGCCCAGGCGGGGCTTGTGCGCGTCGTTATGCGGGGTCCGGGCTTGCGAGATTGATGGCTAAGGCCGCGCCCACAGCGCCGCCGGCGTCGTAAGCTTCCGGCGCCACCCTGCGGACCCCGCGGCGTACGGTCCTTAGCGTCAGATCGAGTTTGTCGAGTTCGGCGTCAACGACCGCCGACTTGAGAACGACGAGATCACGCCCGGCGTCGCTTTTGGCTTGGTCGCGCCCTGCCTTCATCGCGGTCAATTTGCCTGCGATCGACGCGACCATGCCCAGCGTGAAGGAGGCGTTCGCCACGTGTCGCGCCTGGTGCCGAAACCGCTGATAATCGGGAGTGGTCTTGTAGTGGCCAAGCTCGAACCGAACGGCGCCTTCGATCAGTTCAGAGAGGTAGTGCGCGACTTCGATGTCGGAGCGGAGGCCAAAGAATACGTATCGCGCATCGCCTGACGGGCTCTTCTCGCGCCAAAAGCGACAATCACAGAAATTGGCGATGGCTACGATGCAATCGCCCAGCGGTATCCGCTTGTTGTGGTGGGTCTCATATTCGCGCCGCTCACACAGCGCCTCACGGATTTCGACGTCGGCTAGCGACAGGTCGTAGCGATCGAGCAGATCGGCGACCTTGGCAGCGGCTGACATAGCTTCGGCTTCGGTACAGCCGTTGTCCGTGGTCTTGGCGCGAAGCCCTTGAATGCGCGTCCTGAGCTTATCAAGGTCGGCGAGATCAGGATTTTCGTTCACGGATGCGTCCCGAAAGGCGACCTTAGACAAGATCAGCGCCGGCCAGCCATGTTTGCCAGCGTTGCCTTTCTAGATGAAGCCTTCGGCTCATCACAGCGCCGCACTCAAATGGTGCTGCCGACAAGTCCAGATCCGGCGGCGGCCCAGCCGTTGAATGTCCGACTTCTGGTGCGCTTAGAACACCCCAGGAAAATGAGGCCCGCCGCAAGGTGAACCCGGCGTCCCTTGGGCGCCGCGAACACGACAAGGCCTGCGATGATGCTGGCGCAGCCGACGAAGAAGTGCGCGGGGGCCACAAGGTGGGGCTCGCTCATGGCCTCGGCTCCAGACGCGATGGGGCGAGAAGCGTACGGGCCAGCCAGAAGATCATGAGGAGCAGGATCACCAGTTCGGGCAGGGCCAGAACTCCCGAACGGCGAACCGCCTCGGGAAAGGCCGCCGCGCCTGGCCCGCCGAACGCCGATCCGGCCGCAATGAAGAATCCCAGGCACATGCGCCACAAGTGCCGGGCAATGCGTCGCCGTTCGCTGGCGTGCGGGCGGCAAAGCAGGTTGGCGTCACCCGCCGCGGCCACGAAGCCCATGCCGCCGAGAAGCAGGTAGTTCTCCGCTGGGAAGCCCCGGAAGGACTGCCCGGAGCGGGCGGCGAACACCCCGATCAAGACGAGCGAGACAACGTTGACTAGGTTCAAAGCCCCAACGATGCGCGACCCCAACCCCGGAGCGCCTGGCTGAGCCCGTGCCGCCATCCATCCGCTCGCCAGAAGGCATAGGGCCAGCACACCCGCATGGAAGGTTATGTAGAAGGTCTCGGCCCGGACAAGGCCAAGCGCAGCGCCGACGGCTGACGCCAGGCCCATGGTGACCACGAAGATGCGGCCCGCTTGAATATGCACGGACCGCCCCTTCGGCGCGGCCAGAGCTGTCGCTCCGGCCGCCACTGCCAGCACGCCCGGGACCACGTGCGTGGCCATGATGATTTCTGTCTGCACGGTCTGCTCCGTTCCGTTGCGGAGCCATTGCTCTGAAGAAGAAGTCGGGGCCTGTCGTCCGAACATGAAGGGACGGACACCTTCGCCGCTTGCGCCGCCCGCGCCGATGTCCTGTTCTGGGAGCGCAAGGGGAGGGGTGCACGGATGGGTGAAGTCGGTTCGACGTCGTCAGTGACCATGATCGCTCTCGCCGCCTGGGTCATCGGTCTCGGCAGCGCCGGCGTGGCGGTCGCGCTCTCCGGGCCGATCAAGGCCGGGCGCATTCCGCTGGCGGCGGTTTTCATCATGCTGACGCTGCTCGCGACACCAGCCCCGCTCGCGCTCTTCGCACGATCGCTCTTCCCGGTGCTTCTGCCCTGGCTCTTGCCAGTCCTGATGGCCGCGCCAGCAATGTTTGACGCGTTCGTCCAGGCTCGTGTGGCCGATCAGGAGGCCGGCCGGCCGATCCGCCGCCGGCATCTGATCCTGCCTGTCCTCGGGATGCTGACCGCTATTGGATACATGGCTCTCCCGGGCGACCAGCGGAGCACTATGCTCGTCCAAGGCAATCTGCCGTCGGGCGCGGCGCCGGCGACCCTGGCTTTGGCGACTTTCGCGCTCGTTCTCGCATGGCCGGTCTTGTCGGGCGTCTACGTCGTCGCCGTCATGCGGCTACTGACGCGCCATCGCGCCATGCTCAAAGACCGGTTCTCGAACATCGACCAACTTGAGATGCGTTGGGTGGAGAGCTTCATGGGCCTGGTCGCTCTCCTGTGGGTTTTCGCGACGGTCTCCCTTCTGACCGACAATCTATCCTCTGCGCCCGCGCGTCTCGGCGGGATTATCCTACTTATGACGGGCGCTCTGCTCCTTGTGTTGATCAGCTTCTCGCTCAGAGGTCCGGTCGTCGAGCCGATCGACGCGGGGTCCGTCGGAGACTCGGAACTGGAAAAGTCCGTTCCTCGCAAGTATGCGCGGTCTGCCCTGACCCAAGAACACGCGCTGCGGCTCGCTGAACGCATAAGCCGCGCCATGAGCAAAGAAAGCCTGCATCTCGATCCGAACCTTTCTCTGGCCAAATTGGCCCGGAGTGTCGGCGCCGCGCCAAACCTCGTATCTCAGACGCTCAACGACACCCTGGAGCGAACCTTCTTCGACTACGTCAATGACCAGCGAATCGAAACGGCCAAGGGATGGCTCAAGGAGACAGACATGTCGGTTCTCGACATCGCTATCGCCGCCGGTTTCAACTCGCGTTCGACGTTCTATAAAGCCTTTTGGGCGCGCGCAGGACAGACGCCCCAAGGCTATCGACAGGGCTAAGGTCGACGGTTCCTCGTCGTGATTGCGGCCTTGACGACATCCTTAGCCGCAGTGGCACAGCCCCCCTTGGCGCGGCAGCACACTTTTCACGCAAGGTTTGACGCTGCGGAACCTGCGGCTGGAGCGCCCCGCGGCGCAAATCGTCGAGATCGTCGCCGTAGTCGCTGAAAACGTTTTCACAAATGCCATCACCGATGTTGCCGCTAACGACATCGACTTCCAAGTGCTCCGCGCGCGCGACACGTCCAGCCCGCCGTACTCGGCCTTCCACCTTTGGAAGATCGGTGAGCTGAGGCGGTGCGTGCGGCAAGGGTCCCGCAGCCTTGACGCGGCGTCCTGACAGTTTGGCTGAAAGCAAAAGCGAGGCCTGGAAAAGGTTCGGCGTTTGACCGTTCCTTATTCTTGTGATTTATCATCTTAATGACCGGTGCAGCCGGCATCTAATGAGATCGCTCGTTCGGAAATGAAGCGATCAATTGCGCATTTGGGAGGGAAGTATGATCCGTACGGGACATGGAGCTCGCGTTCGCGCGCTTGGCTTCAAACTGATGATCGGCGCCAGTGCCAGCGCTCTCGGCTTTGTCGCTTTGGGTGGGGCTGCGGCCGCGCAATCAGCACCCAATGCTGATGTTGTCGATGAAATCGTCGTGACGGGTCTGCGCGCCAGCCTGACGCGCGCCATTGACGTCAAGCGCAACGCCGCCGTGATCGTCGACTCCATCGCCTCCGAAGATCTGGGCAAGTTCCCGGACAGCAACGTCGCCGAATCCCTCCAGCGGATCACGGGCGTCTCTATCGACCGCAGCGGCGGCGAGGGCCGGTTTGTCACGGTCCGCGGATTTGGTCCGTCTTTCAACAACGTGCTGGTCAATGGTCGTACCCTGGCCACCGAAAATGCCGGCCGCCAGTTCAGCTTCGACCTTCTGGCCGCCGAGCTGATCGCTGGCGCGGACATCTACAAGAGCAACAACGCCACACTGCAGGAAGGCGGCATCGGCTCGACGATCAACGTCAAGACCGCACGCCCGTTCGACATCCGTGGCAGCAAGACCATACTGAGCGCCAAGGCCGGCTACGAGGACCTGTCGGGCAAGACGTCTCCGGACCTGTTCGGCCTGTTCTCGACCCGTCTGGCTGACGGTCGCGTTGGGGTGCTGGGTTCGGTTTCGTATCAAAAGCGCGAGGCGCGCGTCGATACGGTCGCGACCAACGGCTACTACAAGACCACGGCCGGCTCGGGTGCCGGCGCGATCGCCAATGTGCTGTTTCCGGCGAACTTCGACCAGATCTCCGACCAGCAGGATCGCGAGCGCATCGGCGTGACCGGCACTGTCCAGTTCAAGGCCACCGACTCCCTGACCCTGTCGGCTGACGCGCTCTACAACAAGTTCACGGTCGACTCGACCGCCGACAGCGTGGGCCATTTCTTCTCGCCCGGCGATGTCAGCGCCATTACGCTGGACAGCAACCGGACGGTTACGGCGTTCTCGCAGAACGCGAACGGCCACACGGACTACATCAACCGGACCTTCAACCGGCCAACCAAGCTGCACGCCGTCGGGTTCAATGCCGACTGGAACCCGACCGACAAGATCAACGTCAAGCTGGATACGTCCTATTCGAAGGCCGAATCGAACAATGGCGGCAACGAGATCTTCGCTGTCATCGGCTTCGCCAATGCTGTGCAGTACCAAAACAGCGGCAATGGCCTTCCCAACCTGACTGCGGCGAGGGGATTTGTAGACCCGACCGTCGGCCGGGCCCACTTCGCGACGCGTGAAGGCTCCGACTTCGCCGAGACGGTGTACGAAACTCGCCTGGACGCAGTCTTCAGGACGGACTCCGAGGTCTTCACGGCCCTGCGCTTTGGCGGCATCTACACCGATCGCACCAAGGACAACACGCTGGTGCGATCGGACAACAACGTCGGCTGCGCCTATTGCGGCTATGGCATCGCGGTTCCCGCCGGCCTGCTCAAGCCGTTCAACCCGGGCAACTTCCTCGATGGCGAGGGCGGCAACTTCTCGCGCCAGTGGCTGTCGTACGACTCAGAGGCCTATTTCAAGTTCCTTGAAACCAAGGCTGCAGGCGATCTCCAGGACGTCGCCGCCGGTCGCCCGCTGGGCTCCACGGCCGCCTATGTCGCCTCCAGGGGCGGCTACGTCGGCACAAAGCAACCGTCCGCCTACTCCGTTCACGAGAAGATCTCCGGCGGCTACGCCCAGGGCGATTTCGAGGCCATCATCGGTGGCCTGCCCTGGAGCGCTACGGTCGGCATGCGGTATGTCCACACCGAACTGACCTCAAGCGGTACGCAGCAAACCTTGCTGGATGTCCTGCCCATCGTCGGCGACAGCACAGCCTATACGGCGGTGTTTGCAACCACCTCCACGCCGACGTCCAAGACCACGACCTACAACAACTTCCTGCCGAGCCTGAACGTCAAGGTCGACGTGACGCAGGATCTGGTCGCCCGGTTCGCCGCGACGAAGACCCTGTCCCGGGCCAATCTGACCGACGTCGCGCCGCGCATTGCCTTCACCAGCCTGCGTCCTGGCAATCTGGCGGCGGTTGGCGGCAACCCGGACCTGCGCCCCTTCAAGTCGACCAACTTCGACACGTCGCTGGAGTGGTACTATCAGGAGGCTGGCTTCGTGACCGTCGGCGCGTTCTACAAGCGTATCGACGACTTCATTCTCAACGGCCTGGCGACCGAGACCTTCTCGATCGCCAACTCCGCAGGCCTTTATCCCGGCGGGATCTTGCCGGTGCAGGTCCTGCGACCGCGCAACTCCCAGAGCGCGGACGTCTACGGTCTGGAGGTCGGCTTCCAGCATACCTTCGACTACCTGCCGGCGCCGTTCGACGGCCTGGGCGTGAGCGCCAACGCCACGATCGTCGACAGCAAGGCCAACCAGACTGCGGCCGGAACGCCTTTCGTGCTGGAAGGCCTGGGCGACAGCCAGAACCTCGTCGGCTTCTATGCCAAGGGCCCGATCGAGGTTCGCGTCGCCTACAACCATCGTGACGGCTTCATCAGCACCGCGTCCAATGGCACTGGCGGTGATCCGATCTTCACCAAGAGCCAGGGCCAAGTTGATTTCCAAGCTCGCTATGCCGTGTCGTCGAACTTCTCGGTGTTCGTGGAGGGGACCAACCTCAACGACGCCAAGACCGAGACGGTCGGCAAGTACGACAACCAGTTCCTGAGCCTGGTGGACACCGGCCCGCGCTACGCGGTCGGCCTCCGCGCCCAGTTCTAGATGTGAGCCCTTTCCGACCTGATGGCTTCATCAGGGTCGGGCGAAAAGGGCTCTAAATCAGAAGTTTAGAGCGTTTTTCGATCCGATAACCATCTCGCACTTATCGGAAAACGCTATAGCAGTCCGGCCGGGAGCGGCTTGCCGCTTCCGGCAGTTTCCCGCGCCTTGAGGGCGCATACTCATCCCCCACTTCGGGCGGGCCTTCATTGGCCCGCCCTTTTTTTGTTTGGCGTCAGGCCTGGCGCGTCAGGTGCAGGATGAAGCCGGTCTGGGGATGCAGGCGGGGGAGTTGCAGGCCGACGGCCATCAAGGCCCGGCCATCAAGTTCCACACCCTCGTCAAGCGCCGTGACCAGGGCCGACGAACGCTCGGCCAGCCTGTCCGGCCATACTCTCTTCACCGCATAGCGCGCCGCCGTATCGAGACCCCGCAAGCGCAGGCGACCGGCGAAATAGGCGTCCTGCTCGCGGACCAGCGTGTAGGCGAACACCGCTTCTGAACCGTCGCGCGCCACGACTCCAAACGCAGTCTCGTTGGCGGGACGGTCGAGCCTGTGAAGGTCGCCGGTATGGATCAGGCCTCTGAGTCGCTTGTACAGACTGACGCCTTCAGCCAACTCGGCGCGCTCGTCCGGAGTCAGGGTCAACAGGTTCGCCTCGATGCCGAAATGACCGAACATCGCGGTCGAGACCCGCGTCGCCATCGGCACGCGGCGACCGGTGATGTGGCAGTCGGTCGGCCCGACATGGGCGCCCATCAGTTCGGCGGGAATGAACAGCGACGCCCCCTTCTGGATCGACAGGCGGTCCAGCGCGTCATTGCTGTCGGAGGTCCAGATCCGGTCGGTGCGCTCCAGGATCCCGAAGTCGGCGCGTCCACCACCCGAGGCACAGCTTTCGATCTCGACCTGCGGATGGGCGGCGCGCAGACGGTCGAGCACGGCGTAGAGGCCCGCGACGTGGGCCTGCGCCCCGGCGCTGCCGTCCGCCCCGCCGGGATGGCTGACGTCGCGGTTCATGTCCCATTTCAGATAGGCGATCGGGTGTTCGGTCAGCAGCGCATCGATCCGCCCGCAGAGATAGTCGCGGACTTCGGGTCGTCCGAAATCCAGCACCAGCTGGTTGCGGAACGACAGCTGCGGCGCCGGCGCACCGCCCAGAACCCAGTCGGGACGGGTGCGAAAGAGATCACTGTCAGGATTGACCATCTCCGGCTCGACCCAGAGACCAAACTCCATACCGGCGGCCAAGACGCGGTCAACCAGGGGCTTGAGGCCCTGCGGATAGACGCTCTCGTCGACAAACCAGTCGCCCAGGCCGGCGGTGTCGTCGCGGCGGCCCTTGAACCATCCGTCGTCCAGCACGAACCTCTCGGCGCCGATCGCGGCGGCCGACTCGACCAGTTGGAAAAGGCGCGCCTGATCATGGTCGAAATAGACGGCCTCCCAGGTATTGTAGTGCACCGGGCGCGGCTTGGTCCGCAGGCGCTGATGCTGGGGCCGAGCGCGCACCCAGGCGTGATAGGCCTGCGACATGCCGCTGAGCCCGGTGTCGGAATAGGCGGCATAGAGCGCGGGGCTGACATAGTCGGTTCCGGGGGCCAGGCGGATCTCGCCCGGCATGAACAGCTCGCCCATCTGCACATAGGCGCGGGCGTCCGACAGGGTTTCGGCGACGATGCGATGATTGCCGCTGGCGCCGAGGTGGAAGCCATAGACCTCGCCCACGGCTTCGCCGCAGGGGGCGCATTCGACGATCAGGCCGGGGAAGGCATCATGGGAGCTGCGGCCGCGGCGGTTCTCGCGCACCGTGGACCCTTGCCCCAGTTCAGTACGGCGCATTTGGAACTCGCCCGACCACCGGCCATCCAGATTGATCAGATGGCTTGCCGACGGCGGCAGAGGCAGGGTCGGCGCGGCGCAGGCGTCGATCGTCAGGGCGGCGTCGCCTTCGTTGCTGATCCGGGTCGATGCAACCAGTACGTCCTGGTCGGGACGCAGTTCCAGGCGGTGCGTCAGGACGATGGCGTTGTGGTCGTCACGCGACCGGATCTCGACTGCGGACGGGTTGATCCAGTCGATGCGATCAATGCGGGTGAAGGTGGCCCAGGCCTGGCCATCGCGATGCGCCAGCAGACCCGGCGCGCCCGGAAACCCCTGCCCCAGCAGGGGCGTCAGGGCCAGGGGCGCGGCGACGGCCGGCGAACAGGGTGCAGCGGCACGCGATGCCATCAGCACCAGCGACATCGGATCCAGACCGGCCGGAAGCCTTGCACCCCAGTGCAGGACGATCGGCGCATCACCTCGGCAATCGACGATCAGGGTTGTCGCCTTGCCATCGAGTCGAACGAAGGACGGGGAGCTGGACATCGGCAAACCCTGGGAAACGTGAAACGAAGGCGCGTCTTGGGAAAGGTCTCAGTTGACGCCTTCATTTTGTAGGATAAATGAGATGCAAGAGAAAGACGTCTGTGAAACCGGTCGTTACAAAGTGCGGATAGTTTTTGGCGTCCCTCGCGACGCCTAAGCCGTGGTGACGATCGATGTCGCGAAAAGCGACGCGTCGGGAGTGAGACATGCTGGGCGTTTGCTACTATCCGGAACAATGGCCGACCAGCCTTTGGCGCGAAGATGCGCGCAAGATGAAGGCGCTGGGCCTGACCTATGTCCGGATCGGCGAGTTCGCCTGGTCGCGCTTCGAGCCGGAGCCCGGCGTCTATGACTTCGCCTGGTTCGACGAGATCGTCGCGATCCTGACGGAGGCCGGGCTCAAGGTCGTCATCGGCACCCCGACCGCTACGCCGCCCAAGTGGCTGATCGACCGACATCCCGACATCCTGCCCGTCGACCCCCTGACCGGACGGGTGCGGGGCTTTGGATCGCGCCGGCACTACGACTTTTCGAGCGAGACCTATCTGCACGAGTGCGAGCGGATCGTGCTGGCCCTGGCCGAGCGCTATGGCCAACATCCCGGCGTCGCGGGCTGGCAGACCGACAACGAACTGAGCTGCCATGATACGACCCTCAGCGCCTCCCCGGCCGCCCGGTCGGCGTTCCAGGCCTGGTGCGCCGACCACTATGCCGACGTCGATGCGCTGAACACGGCCTGGGGCAATGTCTTCTGGTCGATGGAGTATCGCAGCTTCGACGAAATCGAACTGCCGGTCGGGGCCGTCACCGAGACCAGTCCGGCCCATCGCCTGGCCTATCGCCGCTTCTCGTCCGACCAGGTGGTGCGTTTCCACGACGCCCAGGTGAAGATCCTTCGCGCCCATTCTCCCGGCCGTTTCGTCACCCACAACTTCATCCCGATGAACGAGACCGGCGTCGACAACCATGCCGTGGCCGCCGATCTCGACTTCGCCAGCTACGACAATTACCCGCTGGGCCGTACCGACCTGCTGATGGCGCAGGAGTCGGCCGAGGTCTTTGCGCCCTACATGCGAACCGGTCATCCGGATTTCGGGACGTTCTTCTTTGACCAGACCCGTGGGCTGGCCCCCGGCGCCTTCTGGATCATGGAGCAGCAGCCTGGGCCGGTGAACTGGGCCAACCACAATCCTCGCCCCGCGCCGGGCATGGTCCGGCTGTGGACGTTGGAAGCCTTCGCCCACGGCGCCGGGGTGGTCAGCTATTTCCGCTGGCGGCAGGCCCCCTTTGCCCAGGAGCAGATGCACGCGGGCCTGCTGCGTCCCGACAGCAGCCAGGCGGCCGCGTGGCCCGAGATCGAGGCCGTCGTGCGCGACCTGGCGAGCCTGGACCTGGACCAGCAAGCCGCCACGACCGCCAAGGTGGCGCTGATGGTCGACGTTCAGGCCCAGTGGCTGGGCGAGATCGAACGCCAGGCGCTCAGCTATGACTACACCCAGATCCTGCTGGACCATTATCGCGCCCTTCGGGCCCTGGGCGTGGACGTCGACTTCGTGGCGCCGGACGGCGACGTCTCGGCCTATGCCCTGATCGTCGTCCCGTCTCTGGCGATGCCGACCGCCGGGTCGATCGCGCGCCTGAAAGCCAGTTCGGCGATCGTGATGTTCGGGCCCCGCTCGGGCGCCAAGACCGACGACCTGACCATTCCCGACGGCCTGCCGCCCGGTCCGTTGCGCGATCTGCTGCCGATCCGGGTGCTGTCGGTCGAGACCCTGCGGCCCGACTGCCCTGCCGAGCTGGTCTGGAACCAGGGGCACTATCCCAGCACCATCTGGCGCGAGGAGCTCGAACTGACCGGCGAGGCACAGGTGCTGGCGCGTCATGACGACGGCGGCCCTGCCATCGTCCGTGCGGGCAAGGCGATCTATGTCGGCAGCGTCAGCGATCGGCGCTTTCTGACCGACTTTCTCGAGAGCCTGTGCGTCGAGGCCGGGGTCGCGGTCCAGCGCCTGCCCCGCGATGTCCGTCTGCGTCGTCGCGGAGACCTGACCTTCGCCTTCAACTACGGCGACCAGCCGATCGCCGCCCCCGCCCCATCGAACGCCCGGTTCATCCTCGGCGCCAAAACCATCGCACCGCGCGACGTTGCGGTCTGGAAGGATCCGGCATGAACCGCCTGTGCATGCTTGCCGTCGGCCTGTTCCTCATAGCGCCCGGCGCGGTTCAGGCGCGCCAGGCGCTCGCCGATGGCCCGCAGCTGTCTCGCCCCGGGGCCTATCCCGTCGGCGTGCAGACCTTGACTCTGACCCATTCCGACCAGCCCGACCTTCTCGCCAGCGACCTGGCCAGGGGCGTCATCGCGCGGTCCGATCGGGTCTTGCCCGTCACGGTGTGGTATCCGGCGGTCAAGCCCGCTGCCGGCGCTCCTGTGGTGCGCTACACCCAACCTGGCGTCACGCCCGCCGCGCCCGCGGTCTTCTACAAGACCGGCACGGCCCAGGCCGACGCCACGCCGGTGCGCGGCCAGCACTTCCCACTTGTGATCCTGTCCCACGGCTATCGTAACTGGGCGACCAGCTTCAGCGACCTGGCCGAGAATCTAGCCTCCAAGGGCTATGTCGTCGCCTCCATCGAGCACCGCGATCTCGAGCCCTCGACGCTGCCGATGCCACAGCTGTCGTTCGCGTCCGTCCTGATCACCCGGGTCGCCGACCAGCGCTTCGTCATCGCAGAGCTGGCGCGGCACGCTGACAAGGGGTCGCTCAGGGACGTCTACGACCCTGAACAGGTCGCCCTGATCGGCTATTCGATGGGCGGCTTTGGCGCGCTGACGACGATGGGCGCGGGGCTGGATGCCGAAGGAGCGCTTTACAAGCTGGTTCCCTATGACCTGCTCAAGCCCTTCACCACGCAGGATCCCGGCTTCGCGTCGGGCGTGCCCAGGGGCGTCAAGGCCCTGGTGGCCTTCGCGCCGTGGGGCGGGTCGCCACCGCTGCGCGCCTGGAGCGCCGGCGGCCTGGCCGCTGTGACCACGCCGTCCCTGTTTATCGTCGGCGACCAGGACGATGTCAGCGGCTACGACCAGGGCGTCGCCTGGCTCTATGCCGGCCTGACCGGAGCGGATCGCCATCTGCTGGTCTACGAGAACGCCCGCCACAATGTCGCGCTGGACGGCGCCACCGAGGCGGCGGCGGGCAAGTTCCAGGCCCTCGAACGTCACGAAGAGCCGGTCTGGCGGCGAGACCGCATTCTGGCGATCAACCGCCACTTCATCACGGCCTTTCTCGACGCCCAGCTCAAGAACGACAAGGCCCATGGAGCCCTTCTGAACGTGCCGACTCCCCGGGCCTCCGACGGAGTCTGGCCTTTGGCACCGGGCGCTTCAGCGGCCGATCGCTTCGCCGGTCCCGACGACGGGACCACGGCGAGCTACTGGCCCGGGTTCCAGCGCCGATGGGCGCTGGGCCTGCGCCTGCGCCATGACCCGCCGGGCGCGCCCAATCCTCAATAGGCCATCGGCGATACCGATGACTGGCCGATAACGAAAACAACGGAAACGCCCAAGCCATGCACCTGCAAATGACGCAAGCCTGGATCGCGGTAGGGCTCACCGCCCTGATCGGCCTGATCACCTATCTGAAATGCCGGGGCCAGGGGCGCGGCGCTGAGGGCGGCAACCGGGAGTTCTTCCTGGCGGGGGGCGGTCTGTCCTGGATCTTCGTCGCCGGTTCAATCACGATCACCAATCTCAGCACCGACCAACTGGTCGGGATGAACGGCAACCAGATGGCCCTGCTGGTCTGGTGGGAGCTGTCGGCCGTCGTCGGTCTCAGCATCCTGGCCTGGGTGTTCCTGCCCATCTATTACCGGAACAACTGCACGACAGTGACCGAGCTTCTCGAGAAGAAGTACAATCATGTCGGCATCCGTTCGACAATCGGCACCATCTTTCTGGTCGGCAACCTCGTCATCTACCAGCCGATCACGCTCTACACCGGCGCGCTGATGATGAAGTCCATGTTCGGGCTGGAGATCCCGATCATCGTGCTGGCCGCCGGCTTCGCCGTCGCCGGCTCGCTCTACGCCATCTTCGGCGGGCTGCGCGCCGTGGCCGTGACAGACACCTACAGCGGCATACTCCTGCTCGCGATGTGCATGCTGGTGGTCTTCCTTTCGTTGAAGGCTATCGGCTTCGACTTCAGCGGCATCCCGCCCGAGCGCCTGAGCTTGATCGGCGGCAATGACTCCCCCATCCCGTGGCACACCCTTCTGACCGGGATGATCTTCATCCAGATGTTCTACTGGTCGACCAACCAGACCATCACCCAGCGCGCGATGGCTGCGCCGAACCTGAAGGAAGCCCAGAAGGGCGTGTTCGCCGCAACCGTCGTTCGCCTGCTGATTGTCCCGCCGATGGTGGTGATTCCCGGCATCGTCTCCTACAAGCTGTTCGGGCATCTGGGCGACGCGGCCTATGGCAAGATCGTCTGGCACGTTCTGCCAACCTGGATGTCGGGCATCTTCGCTGCGGCCATCGCCTCGGCGGTGGTGGCCCACTTCGCCAGCGTGCTGAACTCTTCGGCGGCGCTCTATGTCTGCGACATCCATGAAAAATACATCGACCCCAAGCCCAATGTCCCGCGCCTGAGCATGTGGGCCAGCATCGGTTTCGTGCTGCTGTCGGTGCTGCTGGTGCCGGTCTATGACGACGCCGAGAGCATCATCAACCTGGTGCAGAAGCTGAACGGTCTGACCAGCATGCCTGTGCTGTCGGTGTTCATCGTCGGCCTGCTGTTCCGCAATGTCGACGCCCGCGCAGCGATCGCCGGCCTGTTATTCGGCGTATGCCTCTACGCCATCTTCAGCTTCGGCTGGGCACCCCTGCACTACATCCACATGATGTTCATAACCCTGTGGACAACCGTGGCCTTTGCCTTGGCGCTTAATCGCTGGGTGTTCGGCAAGCGGGCCGAGTTCATCTTCAGCCGCCGCCTGCCAGCGGGCTGATCGCGCCGGAAAGGACCAAGGATCCTGCGGTGATCACGGAGTCAGTTCGCGACCTCGTCGTCATCGGCGGCGGGGTCAATGGCTGCGGGATCGCCCGCAATTCGGCCGGCCGGGACGCGTCGGTGGTGTCGTTCGAGCAGGGCGACCTGGCTGGCGCGACCTCGTCGGGCTCGACCAAGCTGATCCACCGCTGCCGGCGCTAACTTGAGCAGTACGCGTTTCGGCGGGTCCGAGAGTCGTTGCAGGAGCGCGAGGTAGCGTGGGCCATGGACCGCGCCTGATCCAGCCCCTGCGGCTCATCTTGCCGCATCACAAGGGCCTTCGCTATGGCTTGGCCAGGCGACGCCGTCGACCTCAAGAGCGACGCCATTGACGAACCGGGCGTCGTCCGGGGCCAGGAAGAACATCGCGCCGGCCACGTCATCGGGCTTGTCCACGATCGAACCGTCACCGGTCCGCAGATCGACCAAGGTCAGGCGAGCGCCCTCGGCAGAGAAACGGGGCGCGGTCGCCGGGCGGTGCCGTTCAAGGCGCAGATGATGACTCCGCGGTCGTTGAACCGTCTGCCCGCAGTCACCACTCGCGGAAACTACCGTCTTGGCCCCGCCAGATCGGGTTTCGCCACGACGGCGCGTCCCTGGCCGCCTCGCGCACCATGTCCTCGTCGATCTCGACGCCGAGTCCCGGGCCCGAGAGGGCGGCGACCATGCCGTCGCGCACGTCGAACACCTCGGGGTTGCGCATGTAGCTGAGCAGGTCGTGTCCGACGTTGTAGTGGATGCCCAGGGACATCTCCTGGATCACGAAGTTCGGCGTGGTCAGGGCCAGTTGCATGCAGGCGGCCAAGGCCATTGGCCCCAGCGGGCAGTGCGGCGCGACGCCCACGTCATAGGCCTCGGCCATGGCGGCGATGCGCTTGCACTCGGAAAGGCCACCCGCGTGGCTCAGGTCAGGCTGGATTATGTCCACGGCGGCCGCCTCGAGGAAGGGCTTGAAATCCCAGCGGCTATAGAGGCGTTCCCCCAGGGCGAGAGGCAGGTTGGTGAGGCGCGACAGCTGGACGATGGCCTCGACATTCTCCGACAGCAACGGCTCTTCGACGAACAGCGGCCGCAGCGGCTCTAGCGCCGCGATCAGTTGCTTTGCCATCGGCTTGTGCAGGCGGCCGTGGAAGTCCACCGCCACATCAAGGCCCTGCGCCTTGACTGCGGCCACGCGCTCCAGAGCGTCATCGAACACTTGCGCGCCGTCGAGCCACCCCATCTCGCCGGTGGCGTTCATCTTCACGGCCTTGAAGCCTTGGGCCAGTCGGGCCTGGGCCGCCTCGACGACCTCGTCGGGACGATCGCCGCCGATCCAGGCATAGACCGGAACACGGTCGCGGACGCGACCGCCAAGCAGTTGCCAGACCGGTACGCCCAGGCGCCGCCCCTTGAGGTCCCACAGCGCCTGATCCAGGCCCGACAGGGCCGACATCAGCACCGGTCCGCCACGGTAGAAACCGCCGCGATAGGCCACCTGCCAGATGTCCTCGATATTGTCGGCATCGGCGCCGATGAAGCGCTCGCGCAGCGAAGCGAAAGCGCCGTCCACAGCTTCGGCGTGCCCCTCGAGGCTCGCCTCGCCCCAGCCTACAGCACCGTCATGGGTCTCAACTCGGACAAACAGCCAGCGCGGCGGCACGATGAACGTCTCGATCCGCGCGATCCGGGTCGGGCCCGCGCCGGCCATCAGCTCTCCGAAGCGTCCCCCCGTCATCGGCGATCCACCGAGTATCTGGCGCGGCGCGGGCAAGACCGCATCGAATAGCTCCCAATCAAGCAGCGCCCAGCGTTTGCCAGGTTATCTCGCCCTAGCTAGGTCGGGCGTCGCCTAATCGTCAAACTGTTTATCCTATTAATCTTGGAATATGGACGCGTCGCTGGAAGGAAGCGCAGCCTGGGTCGCCGCGAATGAAAGCGATATCGGCGCGCTCACCACTGCGGCCGGCAACAGCCGCTTGAGCAGTTGTTGCTTTGCGGCTTGTTCGCGCACCGGTGAGAGTGAGGCCACCTGTCTAGAGCCCTTTCCGACCTGATGGCTTCATCAGGGTCGGACGAAAAGGGCTCTCAATCAGAAGTTTCGAGCGTTTTTCGATCCGATAGCCGTTTCACACTTATCGGAAAACGCTCCAGCCCGCCCTGGAGGGTCGCGACCTGTCGATCGTGACCTTGAGCGGGAGCAAAGCGTCCTGGCTGGGCTGCGCATGTTCGCCGCTGCGAACTCTTGACTGGTCAAGCGCTTGGCGCGGGGCACCCATCTGTTGCGAGCTTCAGGCAAATTGGACGGCAGTGTTTCCATAAAAGCTACCGACCCGCTGGAATCCCGCTCGGCGTTAGGGCGCAATCTGACCTTCGGTCTTCTGGACGTGC
The DNA here is from genome assembly GCA_031415995.1 of Caulobacter sp. Taxonomy (GTDB): domain Bacteria; phylum Pseudomonadota; class Alphaproteobacteria; order Caulobacterales; family Caulobacteraceae; genus Caulobacter. The sequence continues at coordinate 34,986 of JANOSS010000044.1, forward strand.
TGGGGCGCATGATCGTCACGGGAGCCTATGACGGCCGGCCGTTCCCGATCGAGGCAGAGCTTTCCAAGGAACACGCCGTCAGCCGTTCGGTAACGCGCGAGGCGATCAAGATGCTGCCCGCCCAGGGCCTGCTGGCCGCCCGTCCCCGGCAAGGCACGATCATCACCCCGCCATCGGCCTGGAACTGGTTCGACACCGACGTGCTGCGCTGGCTGCTGGAGCGGAAATTTTCGCTGAGCCTGCTGCGCCAGTTCACCGGACGCGTAGATTGCAGCCGCGACCATGCGAGAACTAATCGCCGACGTCATGGAACTCATCGACGAGGCGATAGCGGAGCAGAACACCTGGCCTCACGCTGTGAGCGCTGATCACTTTGTCAGGTTGGCGAACACAACTGCGGTCGTCAAGCCGCTCCCAAACTGGCGGAGCGGTCGTGGCCTAGGTGAGGTCGCCGGCCGCCAGGCTGGCCATCGCGCGCGCCTTGAACGGAAAGAAACCCTTGGTCGCATGGGGCCAAAGCCGCTCATCCCAACGACGCCTGACCTGCACCAGCGACACGCCTTCAACCGCCAGTCTGGACGAGATATCCGCCAATGCGTCAGCGACCGGGCCGACTGGAGCATAGGGCGTGACGATTTGCCTGACGCCGGCGGCCCTGGCAGCCGACAGCAGGCGCTCCGTATCCAGGCAATCTTGCCGGGTCGTGGTGCAGCCGAAGACCGCGCTGATCCGCGCTGTCGTATCCAGGGCTGCGGCGTCGATGAAGCAACGCGCGGCTTCGCCCCAGAGCCGCTGCCCATCGGTTGCCACCACTGCGGCCACGAAGGGGCTCGCGGCGTCAAAGACTGACTCCGGATGCAGGTCTTCCGACGTGACCAGAAGAATGGCCGGTTCAGCGATAGGAGCGACAGGCTGTTCAACCAGGTCGATCGGGCCCGGAAGCGGAAGTTCGGTGAGCGCGGTCGCTTCCGTGGCCAGGCCCTTGGGGGCAAAGCGCTGGTTGGTATTGCGGGCGATGTTGTCGGCAGTGGCGAGATAGGTCTTGCCGGGCGTCTGAAGCCCCGCGACCCAGCGCCAGGACAGCGTATTGCTCGCCGCATCGGCATCGATCAGGTGCCGTAGAAAGAAATCCGCGCCCAGCGACCAGGGCAGCTTCAGGGTGAAAATCCAGATGGAGGCAAACCACATCCGCGCGTGGTTGTGGAGGTAACCGGTCTGCACCAGCTCACTCCCCCAGTCATCGAAGCCTTCAATTCCCGTCTGGCCGGTCTGCGCCTGATAAAGGGTACGGCAGCCGGCAAACGCTTGGGCCTGATGATCTCTTTCCGCGCAGAAGTGCGCCCAGACTGAGGGCCGCGTCTCAAGCCATCCCTTCCAGTAGGTCCGCCACAGCACCTCCTGCACATATTTCTCGGCCGTGCTGGAGTCATGCCGAGACAGCACAGCGGAGATGATCTCTTCTTCGGTGACCAGCCGATGGCGCACGTAAGGTGAAAGTCTGGACACAGCAGTCGGTCGGCCGGGGCCGGGATCGATATTGCGTCCGGCGCTATAGGCATGTCCGGCCTGGGGAGCGAATGCAGAGAGGCGGCGCAGGGCTTCATCACGGGTTGGCGGGAAAGTCATGATCGTCCGTCACCTGCAAGCGTGCGGGCTCTTTAAGCCCCAGGGGTCTCAATGCATAGGCTGCCCGATGGACGTGCTGGGGGAGCCGCTCGGTGCGGTGCCGACTGCGTCAGAAGCAATTTACGTCGGGCTCGGGAACGCTTTGTATTCATTAACGTTTCTTGGGGCGCCGATCTACGGCTACCTATCTGTATTCATTGACGAATAACCTGCTTCCCAAGCAAAATGTCGAGGGTTCGATTCCCCCCGCCCGCTCCAGCTGTGCCATAGCTTAGCGACGCGCGCTTTTCGCGTTTTGCATTTGTATTGCAAACTGCGTGCTGGCTTCCTTCTCGTCCAGACGTCGAAACGTATCTTCCACGAGTTTATCGCGCTTCGCGTAACAGTCGATAAGAGCTTCGACATGTGCCTCGGCCCAGCCCATCACGCCGGCGATTTCGCGAGGTTTGAGGCCCGCCAAGTATAGCCTGTTGGCAGCAGTTCCGCGTAGGTCGTGAAAATGCTTGTCGATGCCGGCGGCCCTAACGGCCTTGTTCCATGATGCTCCGAAGCCGGCACTCCAAGGGCGACCATGTGTGGTCGTCAGGATCGTGGTGGCCGCCGTGGAGTCTCCGCGAAAAGGGCTCGTAGTGCAGCGTGATGCGGGACTACAGCCGGAGCTCCGGTCTTCTGCGTGCGGACTTCGATGGCATACTCGCCATCGTGCGACCAAGACAGCTTCAGAACGTCCGCTTGGCGCGAGCCTGTCATCATGGCTAGGCGTCAATCTGTCCCAAAGGCGCTGAGGGCGGACAAAATTGGGCTGCCAATGCCCCTTGGGCTTAGAAGGCCAACCTGTCCCATTGCCCCCGGATGACGTATCAACGGTGCCTGGGATCAGAAAGGAACGGCATGAAGGACTGGGTGATCGGCGTCATGGGCGGTTCGGGCCTGTATGACCTGGACGGGTTGTCGGATCGGCAGACCCTCCGCCTGGAGTCGCCGTGGGGCGCGCCATCCGATGAGCTGGTCACCGGAACCCTTGAAGGGGTTCGCTTGGTCTTCCTGCCGCGCCACGGCCAGGGCCATCGCATTCCGCCGGGCGCGATCAATGCCCGCGCCAATATCGATGTTCTGAAGCGGGCGGGCTGTACCGACCTTGTCTCGGTTTCGGCGGTCGGCTCGCTGCGGGAAGACCTGCCGCCCGGGACCTTCGTCGTGGTCGACCAGTTCATCGACCGGACCGTCGCGCGGCCGGCCTCCTTCTTCGGCCCCGGGCTCATCGCCCACGTCTCGATGGCCGATCCGGTCTGTCCCAGCCTGTCGTCCGCAGCGGTGAACGCAGCGCGCGCGGCGGGTGCCGTGACGGTCGAGGGCGGCGTCTATGTCGCCATCGAAGGCCCGCAGTTCTCGACCCGCGCTGAAAGTCAGCTCTACCGCGCCTGGGGGTGTTCAGTCGTCGGCATGACGGCGATGCCCGAGGCTCGTTTGGCCCGTGAGGCAGAGCTGCCCTATGCCAGCGTCTGCATGGTCACCGACTATGACTGCTGGCGAGCCGATACGGCCCATGTCGAGGTCGCCGGGATCCTGGCCACCATGAAGGCCAATGCCGAGGCGGCGCGCCGAATGCTGACCGAACTGGCGCGCGGCCTGCCGCAGGCCCGCACGGCCTCACCGATCGACACAGGCCTGGACTATGCAGTCGTTACCGATCCCGCGTCATGGGATCCGGTGCTGGCGGGCAAGCTGGTGGGGATCTGCCCCAGACGGTTCAGCCCCAGCGCGATCGGCTGAGATAGCGCCGAAGCGACGCTCCGTCATCGACGTCCTCCTGAAGCCTTAGAAGGGCGACCGGGCGGGCCTCCATATTGGCCAGGGTGTCGGCCAGGGCCTCTTGGGTCGACCAGCGGACGCCCTCAAACGGCAGATGCATCCTTGGCCGGCGGCGAAGACCGATCAGCCAATAGCCGCCATCGCGGGCCGGGCCGAACACGGCGTCGTGGGCGCCGAGCGCAGCGAAGGCCTTGGCCACGTCCTGCCGTGTCACGGTCGGGGTGTCGGCGCCGAGGATGACCACCGGTCCGCGCGGCAGGGCGCGGACGACCCGTTCCAGCTTCTCGCCCAGATGGCCTGGTCCCTGGGCGATCACGCGCGCCGGCGCGGCCCAGTCCGTCGGCCGGTCCGGCGAAACGGCCATCCACAGGGTCCATCGCAGGTCGCGGCCCAGGGTGCGACGCAGGCGCGCCAGGGCCGCCCGAGCGAACCGTACAGCCTCCAGGTTCCCGACATCCGCGGCGAGCCGGCGCTTGCCCACGCCGTAGCGCGGCTGCCGGCTGAACAGCACCAGATGCTGCTGAGTTGGATCAGCGCCCATAGAGCGTCGCGATCCGGGCCGGGGCGACGCCCAGGAAATAGAGCACCAGGCAGCGCAGGTTCAGGGCGCTCTGGCGGATCCAGCCGCGGCGACGCCAGCGCTCGGCCGAGGTCAGGGCGGCGCCGTCCAGCCGGCGAAGACGGTGGCGGCCTAGGCGACGGGCCAGGTCGACATCCTCCATCAGGGGGAGGGCCGCAAAGCCCCCGACCTCGGCATAGAGGTCGCGATGGATCAGAAGGCCCTGGTCGCCATAGGGCAGGGCCAGGAGGGCGACCCTGAGGCCGACGCCCCATTCCAGCAGCCGAGCCTGCCAGGCGGAGTCGTCGAGCTTGAAACGGAAGGCTCCAGCCCATCCCCGTCTCTGGGGGGCGGCGATATGGTTGGCCAAAGCTGCCCAGGCGGGCGCGTCGAGCCGGGTGTCAGCGTGCAGGAACAGCAGCCATGCACTGCCGGCGGCGTCGGCACCGAGCGCGAGCTGATGGCCGCGCCCCGGGACAGAGTGAAGCACCCGCGCGCCATGGGCGGTCGCGCGGGCGACAGTGTCATCGTTGGAGCCGCCATCCACGACGATCACCTCGCGCACCGCAGGCAGGTCGACCAGGGTCTTGGCCAGGCGTTCGCCGCTATTGAGCACGGGCAGGATCACTGCAAGGTCCTCCAGCCCAGGGCCAGGTGACATCATGGCGCGCTGCAGCTGGCGCCGCCCAAGACGCAGAACTGCGCGCAGAAAGGGTGGTTGAGCTGCACTGCGCCGGAGGCCTGCGCCAGGGAGCGGCCCAGTTCGAACTGGGGATCGTACGGCGTCAGGGTGCAGGCGACGACGGTAGCTTCGGCCGCGTCCTTGCGGCGCACGACCATGCGGCTTGTGGCGCACATCATCTGTTCGGGCACCCGGTCGAGAATTTGCCAGCAGGCCTCGGTGATCTCCGGCACGGCGCGGTCCGCTTCCATCTCGGGAAACAGCACCAGGGTCGACCGGTCCTCGGCGTCGACGGCCAAGCCGCGTGCGCGAAACAGTTCGCCATAGGCCTGCCGCGCGGCGGCCTCACTCTCCTCGGCCAGTCGACGACCGGCGATCGCGACGCGAAGACCTTGCTCGCCCAGCCAGTCCAGTCCCTCCCAGGCCTTGTCCCAGGATCCCGTCCCGCGCTCGGCGTCGTGGACCGCCTGGGTGTGATGGTCGAGGCTGACACGAAAGGTCAGATGGTCGCGATGCGGCCTCGCCAGATCGCTCAGGCGCGCGCCCCACCGCAGCATCGGGCGCATGGCGTTGGTCAGGACCAGAACCTGATGGCCCGCACCGAGGGCGGCGTCGAGCATGGCCAGGATGTCCGGGTTGATGAACGGCTCGCCGCCGGTAAAGCCGATCTCGCGGGTTGGCAGGCCGGTCTGGGCAATCTCGTCCAGATAGCGGGTGACGTCCTCCAGGCTCAGATAGGACAGGGCGTCATTGGTTGGAGAACTCTCGATATAGCAATTGACGCAGGCGATGTTGCACAGGGAACCGGTGTTGAACCACAGGGTCTCCAGCGCGGTCTGAGCGACCCGGGCGCGGGGCGATCCGTCCGCCGTGACGAGAGGATCCACGAAGCGGCCGGGCCCGGCGGCGGCGCGATGGGTGGCGAAGGGCGAGGCGGTCGACGTCATGGCGTCCTTTGTGTCAGTTTCGGGCGGTTCGTCCCAGCGCCGAGCGGGGATACCGATCAGATTCGGCCCAAGCGGTGCAAAGGTTTCATTGGACCGCTAGGAAATCGGACTCTGGCGTCGCGGCGAGGTTCGTGGAACGGTCGCGAAACACAGGAGAACCATCATGCTGACGAGAGCGAAATTCGCGGGCCTGGCCCTGTCCCTGTCCCTGCTGGTCCCCGTCTGGTTCCTGGTCTCCGCCTTGGGAGTGAAGTTTGGCCTTTGGTCCTGGCGTATCGGGCTTGGCGTGCTGATCATCCAGTGGGGACCGCGTTTGCTGCTGGCCACGGCCCTGATCGCCCTCGTCGCCCTGATCGTGGTCCTGATCCGCCGTCCCCGGGCCGCATGGACGGCGGCGCTCGTCGCCCTGATCATCCCCGCGACCGGCCTGGGCTATCTGGGCTGGGTGCGGGCCCAGGCTGCCGATATCCCGCCGATCCACGACGTCGCCACCGACATTGCCGATCCGCCGGCTCCGAGCCCGGCCCTGCTGTCCATCCGGACGGCGGCGGAGGCCAATCCCGTGGCGGACCTGAGGGCGCCCCTGGTCGCCGCAGACCCTTACCGCGATCCGCGGTTCGCCAAATATGGCAACAAGAGCCTGGGACAGGTTGGCCACGAGGCCTATCCGGGGCTACGGACGGCCGCCTTCGATGTCGCACCGACCACAGCCTTCGCGGCAGCACTCAAGGCGGCCAGTGCCATGGGCTGGACTGTGGTGACCCAGGACCCGAAAGCTGGCGTGATCGAGGCGACGGCGGGGACCTTCTGGTTCGGATTCAAGGATGATGTCGTCGTGCGGGTGCGTTCGGGCGCCGGAGGGCAGGGCTCCAGGGTCGATGTGCGATCCATCTCGCGCGTCGGGTTGAGCGATCTGGGCGCCAACGCCAAACGCATTGAAACCTTGCTGGCGGGGATTTCGGCAGGACTGAAAACCTGAGGCGCGCGCCACGACAGGGCGTCTCCTTCCGCCGTCTTAAGGCGCGGCTCGCATGACGGCACGGTCGGTGACCCTGGTCGGGGCGGGCCACGCCCATCTGCATGTCGTGCGGCAAGCCGCCCAGCTGCGGGCCGCAGGGCTGACGGTGACGCTGATCGCGCCCGAGCTGTTTCACTATTCGGGGCTGGCCAGCGGCGTGCTCTCCGGCGCGCTGACTCTGGATGAGGCCCAGATCGATGTGGCGGCCTTGGCGGCGGCATTCGGCGTCCGTCATCTGGCCCAGTCCGTTGTGGCGGTTGATCGTGCCGCACGCATCCTGACCTTGGCCGATGGCAAGACCGAAACCTATGACTGCCTGTCGCTGAACATCGGCAGCGTGGCCGCTGATCCTCACGGCCTGGTCGGCGGCCCCGGGGTCTGGCCGGTCAAGCCTCTGTCGCAGCTGCTGACCTTGCGCGCCCGGATCGAGGCGCAGGCGGCGGCGGGCGCTGCGGCGCCACGGATCGTGGTCGCGGGGGGCGGCCATAGCGCGCTGGAAATCGCCGCCAGCCTCTGCGGCCTGATCAAGCGGGGTGACGGTCGGCCCCAGGTCACGGTGATCGCGCCTAGCCACGGGCTGGATCTTCCGCCGGCCGCCTGGTCCCGGCTGTCGGCGGCCCTGGCCGAGCGGGGTGCCGTGTTGCGGTCCGGCCTTGTCGTGGGTCGAACCTCCGACAGCTGTCGACTGGCCGATGGCGCGTTCCAGCCCTGTGACATCCTGGTTCTGGCGGCCGGGCTTTCCGCCCCGCCGCTGATCGGCGAACTGGGACTGCCGCTGGACGGACGGGGGCGGCTGCGGGTCATGGCGACCCTGCAGGCCATCGGCGACCCCGCCATCTTCGCCGTCGGGGACTGCGCCGTGATCGAGGGCTACACGCGGCCGGCGGCGGGCGTTTTCGGCGTTCGCGCTGCGCCGGTTCTGCTCAACAACTTGGCGGCCCAGGGTGACGACCGGCCCACCGGGCCCTACCATCCGCAGAGCCGCTGGCTGTCGATCATGGATCTGGGCGATGGTCGGGGCTTGGCGATTCGCGGCCGGTTCTGGCTGCTGGGCCGGGCTGCGCTGTGGTTGAAGCGTTATCTCGATCTCGGCTTTATCCGGCGCATGCGGGCGCCGCCGATTTCGAGGTCCTAGCCACCGCCGCGCGGTCGCGGCCCTTCCCTCAGGCGAAATGCTTCAGGATCGCCACCAGCCTGCGTGTGCGGTCAGAGAACAGGGCTGGGGTGTACCACTGGCCGGCCAGACGCTTGCCGATCTCGCCCCGGGTGGGATAGGGCGCGATCATGCTGGTGATCTGGCTGAGCTTGAGCCCCGCCGACATCACCAGGGACCACAGATGGATATGGTCGCCGGCCTGACGGCCCACGAGGGTGACGCCGAGGATCTTGCCCTTTTTCGTCGTGATCAGCTTGCCGAAGCCACGCGTGTCGCCCTCGGCGATGGCCCGGTCATTTTCAGCAAAGTCAAAGTGCTCGACGCGCAGGTCATCGCCGTGGATCCCGCGGGCTTCGGATTCGCCCAGCCCGATCGAGGCCAGTTGTGGATCGCAATAGGTGACCCGAGGCGTCTGCAGGGCGTCGGCATTGACCGGCAGGGCGAAGACCGCCCGGCGCACCACCAGCGAGGCGTGCGCGCCGGCCAGATGCGTGAACTGCCCGCGACCGGCGGCGTCGCCGACCGCATAGACGCGCCGGTTGCTGCTGCGGAGAGACTTGTCGGTCATGATGCCGTTGCGATCCGTCTCGACGCCCGCCTTGTCGAGGTCCAATCCGCTCAGGGCCGGGCTGCGCCCGACCGCGACCAGAAGGTGCGAGCCCGTGACCGTGCGGGTCTGGCCATTGACCTCCACCTCCACCACAGGACCGGACGCGATCCGCGTGGCCCTGCAGCCGGTCATGACCTCCACGCCGTCCGCGCGGAGTTGGGCCAGAACCACGGCGGCGGCCGCCGGGTCTTCGCGTCCCAGAAGGGCGTCGGCCTCGATGATCACCACCTCTGAGCCCAGTCGGCGGAAAGCCTGGCCGAGCTCGACGCCGATAGGGCCGCCGCCCAGCACGATCAGACGCTCGGGCAGGGTCGTCAGGCCAAACAGGGTTTCATTGGTCAGGTAGGGGACGGCGTCGAGGCCGGGAATCGGCGGCACGGCGGCATGGGAGCCGGTGGCCACGATGATTTTTCGCGCCCTGACGCGCACGCTGTCGCTGGCGACGGTGCGATCGTTGATGAAGCGGGCGGCCTCGCGCACCACCTGCACCCCCAGCCCTTCGAAGCGCGCCTGACTGTCATTGGGCGCGATGGCCGCGATGGCGGCGTGGACATGGGCCATGACCTTGGAGAAGTCGATCGACACCTCGCCGACCCCGATGCCGAGCGCCGAGGCGGCGTGAGCCTGATGGGCGGCTTCGGCGGCTGCGATCAGCGCCTTTGAGGGAACGCAGCCGTAGTTGAGGCAGTCGCCGCCCATTTCCCCCTTTTCGAACAGCACCACCTTGAGGCCCAGTTGAGCGGCCCCAGCAGCCACGGACAGGCCGCCCGAGCCCGCCCCGATGACGGCCATGTCGACCTTGAGGGTTTTGGATGTCACAGGGCGTTTCCGGTTCTGGCGCGGCGGCGTTGATACAGGGTGGTGCCCAGCGACAGCAGGCCCAGCCCGATCAGGGGCAGGAGGACGCGGGGCTCGAAAATCGCACCGGCGTTCGGCGTTTCGCCGCGGGCGATCAGATCGCCGATCCCGGCGCCGATGCCGCTATAGATGAAGGTGGCCGGCATGATGCCCAGGAAGGTGGCCAGGGCATAGGCCCGTAGCGGCGCATGGGCCAGGGCGGCGGCGATATTGACCAACCAGAAGGGGGCCAGAGGCACCAGCCTGAGGGTCAGGATATAGCCAAAGGCCCCGGCCTGAACGCCATCGATGACAGCCTTTAGCGTGCCGCCTGAGGCCTCGGCGCGCCGGCGCAACACCTCGCCCAGCGAGGTGCGGACCGCATAGAACACCAGAACGGCCCCGACCGTTGCGCCGACCACGGTCGCGCCGCCGCCGACCCAGGGGCCAAACAGATAGCCGCCCGTGAGGGTCAGGATCAGGCCTCCGGGAAGGCTGATCGCCGTGGCCACGGCATAGACGGCCATGAAGCTGAGCAGGGCCAGGATCAGGTGTTCGCCGACAAAGGCCCGCAACGCCGCCTCATGGGTCCGCAGCGCCTCGAAATTGAGGTAGCGGGTCACGCCGCTGGCGAACACAGCCACCACCAGGACGGCGAGAACCAGCAAGGGAAGAAAGCGTCTCATCAGGCTCATCAGCGGTTTTCCATGGCATTGATCGACCAGTTATAGGTGTCGCCGGCGATCCGGTCGACCTGGAGAAGGCGGGCCTTCAGGGGCGCTGCCGCATAACCGGCGAGGTGGTCGATGACGCGTGGGTCAGAGCCGCCGAAATCGCTCGAATACCATTTGTAGATTGACGACACCGTGAGCGCCGCGCCCTTGAAAGTCGCGCCGCGGGGATGATTGACATAGGCGCGAGCGGCGGCGTCCAGCGTCGGACCCAGTCCCGCACCGCGCCAGGCTTGCCGCCGCAGATTGGGGCAACTGAACGAGGCGCAGTTGACCGCATAGTGGACGCGCGGATCCGACCATCCCTTGCGCAGAATGCCGTGCTCGATGCCGTCCAGCGAAAGGTCGACGCCGCGAACCCGGGCGACGGTCTTCTTCCACGGGCCGGCGACCAGCAGAGATGAGCGGATGTCCCGGATCGACCTGACCGGCCAGGCGTCGATGACCTCGCGAAGCGTCAGGGCGTTGTAGAGATTGGCCCAGAAGGCGAACTGTTCCGGCCGGCTCAGGGCTTGGGGGTCAAGGGCCGAAAGGTGGTCGATATAGCGGCCCAGCCCATCGCGTGCAGGGTTGGATCGACGCCAGCCGGCATAGTCGACCCGCACCACCCCGTCGCTTGAATCCTGGGCCCAGCGCGCCAGCAGGGCGTCAAAGGCGGCGTGGTCCACCGTGGCGCGCCCGGCTTGCCCGTTTGCGAAGACCGCCAGATCCCGGGCTGCGGCGGGACGGGCGACCAGACCCGTCGCGAGTCCGGCTCCGGCGATGATCAAGACGCGTCTCTTCAGGTCGGCCATTCTCGGATCCTCGCAGTTGCAGACCTTAGAGTCGGGTGGTGTGTGATCGCAAGGCGACGTTGCCGCCCCGGGTTGGCTCACGGCGGTTCAGGTCAGCGCTCGGCCAAGAAGAATGGGCTCCGATGGAAGGCCCGGTTCTGACCGTCGACCTCGCCTATCCGGAGGGCAGGCGATCGCCGCGAGCTGACCCTCTTGCCAGCTGGACCTCGCGGGGGCTCTGTCCGGTCCAGCGTTTGAAGGCGCGGGAGAAAGCGGCGGGTTCGGAGAAGCCGACGAGGTAGGCGGTCTCGTTGACTGAGGCTCTGGCGGCGGTGAGGTAGTGCAGCGCCATGCGGTGGCGCAGGGCGTCAAGCACCTGCTTGAAGGTGGCAGCCTCGGTCCTGAGCTTCCGGAACAGGGTCTGGCGGCTGAAGCCCAGAGCGCGGGCGACGACGTCGGCGCCGACCTCGCCAGTGTGCAGCAGCGGCAGCAGTACGGCCTCGACCCGGCCTCGGACGGTCTTCTGGTCCTCGAGCTCCTGCAGCAGGCCGTCGGCCCGCTGGGTCAGGACACCGAACACGTAGCGTGGCTGGAGCGCCACCGGCCAGGTCGCGATGCGCGGGTCAAGCCGCATGGCGTTCCAGCCGCTGGAGAAGGTCACCGGGCACTGGAAAATGCGGTCGTACTCGGCCCGCCAGGCCGGCGCCGGGTGGGAAAACTGCACCTCCAGCACGTGCGGCTCGGGCAGAAAGCGGCGCGGGCCGCAGACCAGCCGGACGAAGGCCCCTTCGGTCAATTCGGGGAAGCTGTTGGGATCAGCGCGCGTATCGACCATCCACAGCTGGCCGTCGCGCGCGGTCAGGGCGAAGCGTGGCCCGTCGCTGAGCCCCTCGGTCTCCAGAGCCAGCCGGCTGAAGCGCTGCATCTGGGTGAAGGCGTCGCCCATCGTGGCCGAGGCGTTCATGATCAGGCCGACGATCGATAGCTCCGCCAGGTCGACGGCCTCGCCGAAATGCAATGCCAGCGCCGGGTCATCGCAAAGGTCCTGGGCCGCGCGCATCAGGGCCACATAGGTCTCGAAAGGCAGGCGGCCGTCGTGGTCCCCCAGGTCGGCGAGGCTCAGGCCGGCCCGGGTCATCAGCGCCGCGCGATCAGCGCCCTTCTGGACAGCGAACGCGATCAGGCCGGCGGCGAATCCTGCGGACGTGGTCAGGTTCGACATCGGCGCGGCCCCTGGTGTTACGAACGATCATGCGGGCGGTGGTCACGATCATGGCGCGCGCGGCATGTATCGACAAGTAAGGGGGGCATGACACCGCGCTTTCCCGTCTCACCCGTCCTGTTCGCCGCCGCCGCCGCGCTGCTGCCTTCGATCGCCCTGGCGGATAATCTGCAGGCCGGGCCCGGCGATCCGGCCTGGATGCATCTGGGGGCCAATGCCCTGCTGTGGGCGCACATCGCCGGCGGAGCGATCGGGATGGTCACTGGCGTCGTCGCCCTGGCCTCCCGCAAGGGCCAGAGCGTCCACCGCGCGGCGGGATCGGTGTTCTTTCTGGCGATGTTCACAGCCTACGCCATCGGCGCCGGCGTCGCGCCGTTCCTTGACACCGGCCAGCGCCCCAACTTCGTTGCCGGCATCCTGGCGCTGTACCTTCTGGTCAGTGGCAGGATGGCCGCCCGACAGCGGGAGGTGAAGGCCGGCGCGCAGGAGGTCATCGGGCTGGTCGTCGCCCTCACCATAACCGCCGCGGGCGTCACGTTCATGCGGATGGGCGCGGCCAGCCCCAGCGGCACGGTGGACGGCTCGCCGCCGCCGGCCTTCTTCCTGTTTACCATTGCCGGGGCCTTCGCGGCCGCGGGTGAATTGCATGTGCTCCTGCGCAAGCAACTGTCCAGGATCTCGCGGATTGCGCGGCACCTGTGGCGCATGTGCTTTTCGCTCTTCATCGCCTCGGGGTCGTTCTTCCTCGGGCAGCAGCAGGTGTTTCCCGAGGCCCTGCGGGACTCGGCCCTGCTTTACGTCCTCGCCTTGGCACCGCTGCCGGTCATGCTGTTCTGGCTGGGCAAGGTCCGCTTCGACGACTGGCGGCGGCGGCGGGTGAAGGCGACTATCGCGCCCCGTTAGGACGCGGCCTTGCGGACGACTGCGCCGGGGCGGGCGCCCGTGGTGCGGCCGTCCTGGAAAACCAGCACGCCATTGACCCAGACCTTCGCGACTCCCGTGGCCAGGGCGTTGGGATGGGCGATGTCAGAGCGGTCGGCGACGGTGGCAGGGTCCAGCAGCACCAAGTCGGCGAAGGCGCCCGGGATGATCGTCCCGCGCCCGGCGATGCCCAGCTGGCCGGCTGTCTGGGCCGTCATCTTGTGGACAGCCCGTTCCAGGGTCAGGGTCTGCTTCTCGCGCACATAGACCCGCAGGATCCGGGCGAAGGCCCCGAAGCCGCGCGGGTGCAGGCCGTGGGTCATGCCGTCGGAACAGATCACCGCATGGTCCCAGCCGATGAAGGCGTCGATGTCGGCAGCGGTCATGGCCGTGCCGATCACCGCGTCGACCCGATCAACTTCGGGATGGGCCAGATGGTAGGCCTCCGACTGGCGGGCCAGGGCCAGATAGGTCTCGGCGGGATCGGCCTGTCGCTCGGCGGCGATGTCGGCGATGGTCTTGCCCACCAGCGACGGATCGGGCGCGAACACCGCCAGGCGCATGCCCGCCGGGGTGGTCAGCTTGGTCAGGGCGAAGCGGGCGGCGGCCAGGTCGTTGAAGTCGCGCTCCGGCAGCAGCACCGCCAGATTGCTCTGCCAGTATTCGTAGGGATAGACGTCGGCGGTGATGTCCACGCCCTGGGCGCGGGCGGCGTCCAGCTTGGCCAGGACCTGCGACGCCTGGCCCCAGCGGTCGACGATGGCGATCTTCAGGTGCGAGATCTGGACCGGCAGTTTCGCTTCGCGGCCGACGGCGATGATCTCGTCGATCGCCGCGTCCAGCTTCACGTCCTCGCTGCGCAGGTGGCTGATATAGCGGCCGTGGCCGGCGGCGGTCGTCTTGGCCAGGGCCATCACCTCGGCCGGGGTCGAGAAGATGCCGGGATCGTACTCCAGACCCGTCGACAGGCCCAGGGAGCCGGCCTGGAGATCCGCGGTCAGGTCGGCCTGCATCGCCGCGATCTCGGTGGGGGTCGCGGCGCGCTTGTAGTCGGTTTCCATGGCTCGCTCGCGCAGGGATCCATGGCCGGTATAGGACGCGACATTGATGGCCAGCGGAGCCTTTTCCAGGCCGGCGAAATAGGTCGTCAGCGGAAACGACGACTCACCGTCCTCGCCCACGACGATGGTGGTCACCCCCTGGGCCGTGAGCGGGGTCATGTCGGGGGTCTGCTCGGCCTGGCGATCATGGTGGCTGTGGGCGTCAATGAAGCCGGGGGCGAGGACCAGACCCCTGGCGTCCACCACCGTATCGCCCGGCTTTGGCGCCAGTTTGCCGACGGCGACGATGCGGTCGCCGTCCACGCGGACGCTGACCGCCCGCGATGGCGCGCCCGTGCCGTCCACCACGCGGGCGCCGACGATCAGGGTCGAGGCCGGAGCGGTGGAGGTCATCAGCAGGGACAGGCCCAGCGCGATGGAAAGGCGGTGCAGGTTGGGCGTCATGTTTCGGCCTTCCAAAGTTCAGCGTTCAGAATAGCGCGCCGCCGGCGAGGGTTTTCGCCGTTTCCCGCCGCGCCGACGGCAGGATCGCAGGGGCCTCACTATGATCACGACCGTACCCGACGCGTGGTTTGCGCTAAGCAGGTCGGCGACATAGCAAGGATCCCGGGATGACCGCGAACGACCCGCGCAAGGACATCGACCGCATCGATATCAAGATCCTGGCCCTGCTGCACAGGCAGGGGCGGGTGACCAAGGCGGCGATGGGCGAGGCGGTCGGCCTCTCGGCCTCGCGCTGCTGGGAGCGGATGAAGAAGCTGGAAAAGGCCAAGATCATTCGCGGCTACCACGCCGAGGTGGATCTGGGCCGGCTGGCCAAGCTCTCGACCTTCGTGGTGCAGATCAAGCTCACCGACTTTTCCCACGCCAAGGCCAAGACCTTCGAGACGGGCATCGCGGCGCATCCGAATATCGTGTCCTGCCAGGCGGTACTGGGCGATGTCGACTATCTGATCACGGTCGCGGCCTTCGGCATCGAGCACTATCAGACGATCATGGAGGGGTTGCTCGACACCTTTGCCGTCCCCTTTGACTATGTGACCTTTCCCGTGACCAAGAAGCTGAAGGGCGACGCGGGGCTGGATCTTGCCAAGCTGCTGGCCACGGTCGAGGACCTCGACGACTAGAGTATCCGATCCGACCGGATCGGAGAAATGCTCTAACCTTATGTTTTAACGCACTTTCTGACGACGAACCGGCGTCCACTTCGTCGGAAACTCTAGCCCCACAGGGCCGCCGCAGGGGGGCGCAGGATCGCGTCGCGATAGCCAAAGCCGTGCTCGATGTCGGTCACCAGCTGGATCGGGCAGTCCAGGTCGACGATCTCGCAGTCCTGGGCCACCAGCAGCCCCGGCGCGATGCCGAGCGAGGTGCCCTCCATGCAGCCGATCATCAGCCTAAGGCCCCGGTCGCGGGCGGCCTGTGTCAGGGCCAGAGCCTCGGTCAGGCCACCGCACTTGTCGAGCTTGATGTTGCAGAAGGCGTAGCGCCCGACGATCCGGTCCAGATCGTCGCGGTCGTCGAAGGACTCGTCGGCGCAGAGCGGCACCTCGCCCCGATAGTCCAGCAGGGCGTCGTCGTGTCCGACCGGCAGGGGCTGTTCCACCAGTTCGACGCCCAGGGCCGAAAGGCTGGGCGCGTAGGCGTTCAGCTGATCCAGCGTCCAGCCCTGGTTCGCGTCCGCGATCAGGCGGGCGCGGGGGGCGGTGGCGCGGATCGCCTCCAGCCGATCGAGGTCCAGGCTGTCGCCCAGCTTCACCTTCAAACAGGGAAAATCGGGGGCCCAGCGCGCGGCCTTGGCGGCCATGGCGGCGGGGGTATCCATGCCCAAGGTGACGAAGGTTTCGATCGGGCGCAGCGGGGCCAGACCCGCTCGCACGGCGACCGGAACGCCGGTCAGCTTGGCCTTCAGGTCCCACAGCGCGCAGTCGACGGCATTGCGCGCCCCGCCTCGGGGCAGGCAGGCGGCCAGGCACGTGCGGTCCAGAAGCATGCCCGCCTCAAGCTCGCGGGCCAGGGCCTGTACCTGCAACAGCATGGTCTGCGGCGTGTCGCCCAGATAGTCGACCCCGGCCGCCTCGCCCCGTCCGATCGCGCCGCGCGCCGCGACTTCAACGCGAAGCACATTGGCCTCCGTGTAGACGTGGCGGGCGATGACGAAGGGCTCGGTCAGGGCGTGCGCCTCGACCCGCGCGGTCAGACGCATCAGGCGGCGTCCGAGCGCGCTTCTGCCGTCAGCAGGCCATCGACGATGGCCGCCACGCCGGTCCGCACCGGATCGCAGCATGGCAGGCCCAGGGCGGCCTGGGTATCGCGCAGATAGTCGGCCGCCGCCTGGGGTGTCAGGCGCGAGGTGTTGATGCAGATCCCGGCCATCCGGACGGCCCGATTGGTCAGGGCCGCCAGTCGCAGGTTCAGGGCGATGGCTTCAGCCAGAGAGGGGGTGGGGAAGGTCTCCAGCCCGTCGACAGCGGTACGGGTGGCGTCGTGGCAGAGCACAAGGGCGTCTGGCTGGCTGCCATGCAGCAGGCCCAGGGTCACGCCGGCATAGGCCGGGTGGAACAGGGAGCCCTGGCCCTCGATGATGTCCCAGTGGTCGGTTGCGGCGGCCGGGCTCAGCTGCTCGGCGGCGCCGGCGACGAAGTCGGAGATGATCGCGTCGATGGGTGCGCCGGACCCGGCGATGAAGATGCCGGTCTGGCCGGTGGCCCGGAAGTCGGCATCTGCGCCGCGGGCCTTGAGCTCCTTGGTGATGGCAAGGGCCGCGTACATCTTGCCCACGGCGCAGTCAGTGCCGACGGTCAGCAGGCGCAGGCCGGCGCGCTTGTCGCCGGTTCCGACCACGCAGAACTCCGGCGACGGCTCGCGCGCCTCGATCAGCCGGCGGCCGAGGCGCTCGGCGGTTTCGCGCACCCTGGGCAGGCTGGCCATGCGGGTGTGCAGGCCCGAGACGAGGTCAAGGCCCGCCTCCAGCGCCTCGATCAGCACCCCTTCCCAGTGGGGCGGGATATAGCCGCCGGCATTGGCCACGCCCAGCAGCAGCGAGCGGGCGCCGGCCGCGTGGGCGGCCCTGGGGGTCATGTCGGGCAAGCCCAGATCGGCCTCGCAGCCGGACAGGCGAAGCTGGCCGACGCAGGCGTCGGGACGCCAGTGGGCGAGCCCCGAGGCGGTCTTGGCGCTGACCCGGTCTACGTCTCCGAGGAACATCAGGCAGGGATAGGGCAGTTCCACGACAGCACCTCGTTATAGACGTCGTCAGTTGGGTTCGAGACCGATTGTCCCCGCCGCTGCGGGGAGGATCAGTCGCCGGAGGTCGGGTGAAACGGCCGGGCGGCCGGTGAGCGGGGCAGGATCACCGAAGCCAGAGCGTGTCGCACCCCGGCCAGGGCCTGGATCCGGTCCATGGTCCGCTTGAGGTCCTGGGTCCGCCCAGCCTCGACCACGGCCACGAGGTCATAGTCGCCAGTGATCTGATGCAATGCGGTCAGCTCGCTCATCTCGGTCAGCCGCGCGCCGACCTCCGCAGCGTCGCGCGGCGCGACCTGGATCATCACATGGGCTCGCAGGGCGACGTCTCCGCGGTCAGCGGCGACGCCCAGGAAGGCCGGACTTGCGATCTGGACGGCGATCAAGGCTGAACTCCCTCACTCTTGGTGGAGAGTTTAGTTTGGGAGAAGGCTCAAAAAACGCCGTGTTTGGGGCGTGTCGCGAGAGAAACGCTCGCCTGCGCGCCCTCAGCGCAGGATCTTGGTCGCCAGCAGGATCGAGGAGGTCGTCCGTTCGACTCCGTCCAGGGCGCCGATGCGGTCGATCAGGGCGTTCAGCTCGGCGACCGTTTCGGCCTCGATCAGGGCGATCAGGTCGTACTCGCCGCTGATGGCGTGCAGGGCCGACAGCTCGGCGATGGCCGCCAGCGCCTCTTCAGTCGCCTTGGCCAGTTTCAGCTGGACCTTGATCATCACCTGGGCGCGGATCAGACGGCGGTCATAGTCGCTGCCCAGGCGCACGGTGTAGCCTTGGATGACACCATCCTGCTCCAGACGGCTGAGCCGGGCATAGACATTGGCCCGCGTCAGTCCAAGGTCGGCGGCCAGCTTGGTGACCGGCTGACGCGAGTCCTCGCGCAGCATCGCCAGCAACTTGCGGTCAACCTCGGCGAGGTTCTGGTCCTCCGACTTCATCGGCCCCTCCCTGAGTCTGTCCCGACCATCAGTCTCATTTCGGTGAGGGCTCTTTGGTGTAGATCGCGGTGCGCGGCGTGGGCAGGGTCGACGAGATCGCGCCGCGATACATGCCCAGGTCGTTCATGCCGAACGCCGGGCGGCCCTGGCCGTCCATGGCGATCAGACCGCCGTCGCCGCCGATCCTGGTGATCGAGGCCATGGTCTGGTCGGCCGCCGTCTGAACATCCTCGCCCTTCCAGGCGATGCGGTCGCAGACCTGGCGGGCGGCGGTCTCGCGGATGAAGTACTCCCCCGATCCGGTGGCCGACACCGCGCAGACGCCGTCTCGGGCATAGGTGCCGGCCCCAATGATCGGCGTATCGCCGACCCGCGCCCAGCGCTTGCCGGTCATGCCGCCCGTCGAGGTGGCGGCCGCGATATGTCCGGCCTGATCCAGCGCCACCGCGCCGACGGTGCCGAACAGGTGCGTGGGATCAAGCACGGCGTGGTGGTCCTTGCGCCAGGTTTCCAGCTGCTTCCAGCGCTCCTCGGTCCGGAAATAGCTGGGATCGACCTGCTCCAGGCCTTGCTCTTTCGAGAACTGGTCGGCGCCTTCGCGCGCCAGCATGACGTGTGGGGACTTCTCCATCACCGCGCGGGCCAGGCTGATGGGATTGCGGGTGCGGGTCACACCTGCCACGGCCCCGGCCTTCAGGGTGGCGCCGTCCATGATCGAGGCGTCCAGCTCGTTCTTGCCCTCGGCGGTGAAGACCGCGCCCTTGCCGGCGTTGAACAGCGGATTATCCTCCAGGGTCCGCACCACCGTCTCGACAGCGTCCAGGCTGGAGCCCCCGGACTTCAGCACCCTGGCACCGGCCTCCAGCGCGGCCTCCAGGCCAGCGCGATAGGCCTTGTCCTTCTCTGGCGTCATGGCGCTGCTGTCCAGCACGCCCGACCCCCCGTGAACGGCCAGCGACCACTTGCTCTCGGCCGCCATGACCGGTGCCGAGGTCGCGCACAGGGCGAGGATCGAAAGGCTGAGCGAGCGGATCTTGGAAGGCATCATCGCAACTCTCTTGGAACAGGCCGGAGGGGCTCCGGAGGAAAACGCCAGGGAACAGGCGGTCAGCGGTCGCTGCGGATCAGCGCGCCATCCTTGACCTGTGCAGTCAGGGTAAAGGCTGGCTTGGTCACCTGGAAGGTCTTGAAGTCTAGCGTGCTTTCTGGCCCCACGCCGACAATGGGGAAGGGGGCATAGGTCAGCGGCCGGCCGGCGATGATGGTGGCAGGCTTGACCATCGGGCGCACCAGCCAAGCGTGACCGGGACCGTAGAACCGGCCCACGCCGTCGGCATCGATCAGCATCGCCGCGCCTTCGTCAATGCCAAGACCCGCGATCGTCGGGTCGCCTTCTTCCTGGATCAGCCGACCGACAAAGGCCACCAGACGTCCCTGGCGGTCGCGCTTGTCGAAGTGGCTATCGGTGATGACCTTCGACAGCCAGGGCAGGTGGAGGAAGTCGCGCACCAGGGTGACGCCGGCACCGGTGGGGTTCTTCAGCGCCTCGGGCGAGGTCATGCTGATCGAGTCGAGGCACCCGTACGAATAGCCGCCCAGAATGGCGAGGCCGGCGCTGGTGCCGCCGACCGGCTTGCCGGCCTTGACGTGGGCGTCCAGCGCCTTGTTCAGGGCCGTGCCCTTCCAGGCGCGGATGTAGTTGCTCTGGTCACCGCCGCCGAAGAAGATCCCGTCGGCGCGGGCGATGATGGCCAAGAGCCTGGGGTCCTCGCCGGCGTCTTCGTTCTGGATCACCAGGGTCTCGACCGAGGCGACGCCGCCGACATCCTTGTAGATCTCGTCCTGCAGTTCTCGCCCGCCGCGGGCGCGCAGCACCACGATATGGCCGCCGCCTGATTGCTTGACGAACTGACGGAAGGCTTCCAGCGGCCAGTCGCCGCCGCCCATCAGGGCCAGCAGCGGCCCAGTCTTGCCAGGCGTCGGCGCGGCGATATCGCCGATCACATAGTACTCGTAGCCCGGGCCGACGGCGTCGGGACCCTTGGCGGGCGCATCGGCCGCGCGCGCGGCGAAGGGAAGGAGCAGGGCCGCCGCCATCGCGACCGCAGAAATTCTTGCCAGCATCATATCCATCCCTCGCCTGTCGCGATCCTGGCCGTGGCCGCAGCGCCAGGTCCAGAGGCCAAACGCGCACTGGACCCCGGTCGAGCCTGTTTCCGGACCCAACGCCACAGATCCGTGCGCTGTGCATCAAAGCTGCACGTGGAACACATTCTGTCCATAGAATCTGACAATTTGATTTTTTCAGCTTTCAATTTGTAAGAAATGCAATCCAACATGAGCGGACCTTGGGGTGCAACCCGGTGTCGGGCCTGTCCACGAGAATGGATGCGCCGCTAAAAAAGAGGGGACAATGATGAAGATGCATCTGCTTGGGGCTAGCGCCCTTGCCGGCGCGGCGGGCCTGATGATCACCGGCCACGCGCTTGCGCAAACCACCCCACAGACCGACGAGACCGCTGTCGAGGCCCTGGTCGTCACCGGGTCGCGCATTCCCCGTATCGCCACCGAGGGTCCGGCCCCGGTCACCGTCATCACCAGCGAAAACATCAAGGCCGCCGGCTTCAACAGCGTACCGGACGTGCTGCGCAGCCTCACTCAGAACGGCGGCGAGACCCAGACCCAGCAGTCGTCCAGCGGCGCGGACTGGACGCCCGGAGCCCAGCAGGTCGACCTGCGCGGCCTTGGCCCCAACCACACCCTGGTGCTGGTCAACGGTCGCCGCATCGCCGACTTCCCCCTGCCGTTCAACGGCAAGAGCGCCTTCACCGACACCTCCTCGATCCCGCTGGGCATGATCGACCGCATCGAGGTGCTCAGCGGCAGCGCCTCGGCCGTCTATGGATCGGACGCCATCTCGGGCGTTGTGAACTTCAATCTGAAGACGAAGGCCGACGGCACGATCGTCGATGTCACCTTCGGCGGATACGAGCATGGCGGCGGCGCCAGCCAGCGCGTCAATGTCTCCAGCGGCTATTCAGAAGGCGATTTCGACCTGGTGATCGGCGGCGAGTTCGTCAACCAAAAGCCGCTGTGGGCCTATGAGCGCGACATCCAGGACAACACCAAGGACGCCCCGGTCGCCAAGGCCCGGATCGCGCGCCGCGACTTCCTGCGCATGGATCCCGACGCTGAGGAATACATTGATCCCGGCGCCGCCACCTGCGCCGGTCTCGGCAAACTCAACGGCGGATCGGTCGAATACGCCAGCCGCCCGCGCTGGGGCGCCAGCGGCGGCCCCGGCTACTATTGCGGCAGCTACAGCTCGATCGGTTACGGCACCATCATCAGCGAGCGAAAGAGCGCCAATGTCGTGGCCTCGCTGAACTACGCCAAGACCGATGACCTGTCGTTCTTCGCCGACATCTCGGCCGGTTACAGCCGCACCCGCCAGTTCCAGGACGTGCTGAACTGGGAATACCAGGACGCCAACGGCAGCGAAGACGGCATTTTCTACAACCAGTTCACCGGCGCCCTGGACCTGTGGCACCGTAATTTCACGCCTGAGGAAATGGGCGGCCTGAGCAAGGGCTACATCAAGAACGTCTCGCGAACCTTCAGCATCACCCCGGGCGTCAAGGGCTCGCTGGGCGGCGGCTGGGACTACGAGGCCTTCTACAATTTCAGCCAGTACAAGTCGTCGATCAGCTGGCCCAAGGTGGTGACCTCCAAGGCCACGGCGCTGTTCCTCGGCCCGCAGCTGGGCGTCGATGACGACAGCGGCTACCCGATCTTCAACGCCGATCCGGCCCGCCTCTACAGGCCGCTGACGGTCGCCGAGTTCGACTCGATCACCGCCCACACCACCTACAAGCCGGTGGCGCGCCAGCAGGGCGTGTCGTTCCAGGTCAACAAGGCCGACCTGTTCACCCTCCCGGCCGGTCCGGTGGGCTTCGCGGCCGTCGCCGAGCTTGGAAAGCAGTCCTACAAGCTGGGCCTCGATCCCCTGGCGACCCAGAACTACTACTACGGTCTGCGCGACGCCGACGGCGATGGCTCGCGCAAGCGCTGGGGCGCCGGCTACGAGTTCCGCGCCCCACTGCTCAGGAGCCTGGAGCTGAGCACGGCCGGCCGTTACGACGGCTACAAGTACGGCGGCAACACCATCGACAAGTTCACCTACAACGGCGGACTGGAGTGGCGGCCGGTCAAGACGTTGCTGGTGCGCGGCGCCTATGGCACCGGCTTCCGGGCTCCCGACCTGCACTATGTCTTTGCCAAGGAAGGCATCAGCCACCCCTCGGGCACCGACTATTATCGCTGCCGCAGCGAGGAGCCGGGCGAGGATATCGGAGATTGCAGCTATGCGGGTGAAGGCCTGGTCAAGGTTCGCCTGGGCAACGCCAAGCTGAAGCCGGAAACCTCCAAGTCGCTGAACTATGGCGCGGTCTGGTCGCCGATCCGCAACTTCGACATCTCGGTCGACTATTTCCGCGTGCAGCTCGACAACGCCGTGCTTGACATGAGCCTGGACAGCGTGCTGCGCCAGGAAGCCGATTGTCGCCTCGGCAAGACCAGCGCCGGCACGGCCGTCAGCATCAGCTCGCCGACCTGCGTCGACGCCATCGCCCGCGTGGCCCGCAACCCGCTGACCGCCGCGATCAGCCCCGGCGCTATCGCGACCGTGACGATCAATCCGATCAACGTCGCCACCGAAAAGACCAGTGGCGTCGACGTGGCCGCCCACTATCGCTGGCCGACCGAAAGCTTCGGGACGTTCAATTTCGGCCTGACCCATACCTGGGTGCACAAGCACACCAGCCGGCAGTATCCGGGCGATCCGATCGAGAACCAGCTGGCCTATGACAGCGGTTACGACATCCCCCGCTCCAAGAGCACGGGTTCGATCAACTGGGCCCTGGATCGCCTGACCCTGGGCATACATGGCCAGCGCCTGGATCGCCTGCCCAACTACGCCGAGGATGGCTGGATCAAGGAGAGCTACCTCTACAACGCCACCGTCCAGTACGATCTGAACGACACCACCCGGATCAGCCTGGCGGTCGACAACCTGCTGGACAAGGGCCCCCAGCGCGACCCGACCTATTCGGGTTATCCCTACTATAACACCTCGTGGTTCGACTCGACTGGGCGCAGCTACTATCTGCAGCTGACCCACAAGTTCGGCGGGGCAGGCGGGCTGTAAGGCTTCCCGGCGATTGAAGGCGGCCGCGTTGCGGCCGCCTTTTCGCAAAGGCTCAGGGCGCGGGCGGCCTGGCGGCCAGGACCCGCGACCACGCCGCTTCGGCCGTGTCGGCGAAGGCGAAGAGGTCCAGATCGGCCGCGTCGATCATGCCGTGTTCGACCAGGGCGTCGAAGGCGATCACCGAGCGCCAATAGGCCTCGTCGACCAGAACGATCGGGATCGGGGGCGACTTGTTGGTCTGGCGCAGGGTCAGCAGCTCGAACAGCTCATCGAAAGTGCCAAACCCGCCTGGAAAGACCACCAGGGCGTTGGCGCGCATGGCCAGATGCATCTTGCGCATGGCGAAATAGTGAAACCGGAAGGTCAGTTCGGGCGTCGAGTACGGGTTGGGTCGTTGCTCGCGCGGCAGGGTGATGTTGAAGCCGATGGATGGCGCGCCCACGTCGAAAGCGCCGCGATTGGCCGCCTCCATCAGGCCGGGACCGCCGCCTGTGGCGATGACGTTGTCGCGCGGCTGGCCTTCCACGTGCGTGGCCAGGCCCTGTTCGGAGACGATGCGCCCAAAGCGCCGCGCCAGGGCGTACCATTCGCCGCGCCGGCCCGGGGAATCCTCCCGCACCCGGGCGCTGCCGAAGACCACGATGGTCGAGCGCACGCCCCAGGCGCGAAGGGCTTCGTCGGCCTTGGCGAATTCGAGCAGGAACCGCACGCTGCGCATCGAGTCGCCGAGCAGGAAGTCCTGGTCGAGGGCCGCCAGACGATAGGACGCGGAGGCCTCCTGGAGGCCGCTGTTCGGCGCGGTCGCGGGGGCGACCTCATCCAGGGAGTTGGTCGGCATCGGCGCTAGGCCGCCGCAGGACCGAACAGCTCGTCCAGACCGACGCGCACCCTTTGCAGGACATCCGAGCGAGACTCCTCGGTGATGTTGGAGACGATCGAGCCGAAGTGCCTGTGGTCGAGAACCCGCAGACCGCAAACGCCCGAAAGGTGCAGGTCGAACACCGTCATCAGGGCTTTCAGGGCGCCGGTGTCGTTGACCCAGTCCTCCGGTGCGCCCGAGGTTGAAAAGCTGAGCAGGGTCTTGTCGTCGAGCAGCGCCTCCGCGCCGCCCAGACCCGGCGCATAGCCAAAGCCCATGCTGAACACCCGGTCGACATAGCCTTTCAGAATGGCGGGCGGGGCGTTGAACCAGAACGGATAGACGAAGATGAAACTGTCCACATCGCCGACCAGCCCGCGCTCGGCGACGATGTCGGCGGCCGGATGTGCGCCCGACGCCGAGGGCAGTTCCGTGGCCTTGAGGCGGGGGTCGAAGTCGAGGGCGTAGAGATCGCGCAGCAGCACGGTGTGACCGGTCGCGCGCAGATGCTCGACGCAGGTTCGGGCGATGGTTGCGCAGAAGCTGTCAGGCTTGGGATGGGCGAGGATGACGGCGTGTTTCATGGGGCGGGCTCCCGGACGATAACAGGTTGCCGTCTGACATTAGTCGTCGGCAGGGCCGCCAAATTGATCCAGATCACGACATGCCCTGTCCGTCGGCGGCAACCGGCTCGAGGTGCCAGTCCTGGCCGACGGCGAATAGCCGGATGCGGCCTGGGGGTGATCCATAGTCGATCAACGACACCCACATCGGCACGAAGCGCAGCAGGACGACGCCGTACCCGGCGGGGTGGGGCTCGAAGCGGGCGAATTCGGGGGTTCCCCAGATTCGGCGATTGAGCGCATCGACCCACTGCGGGTTGTGGATGACGCTGGCCTTGCCGGCCAGGGACAGGCCCTGCGGCGGCCCCTGGTCATCGCCGCCGATAGCGATCGAGACACGGGGATCGGCGACGATATTGACGTGCTTCTGGCTGTCCTGAGCGACCAGGAAAAACAGCGCAAGGCCGTCGGCCAGATAGTTCACCAAGGTGGCCTGCGGCCAGCCGTCAGCGCGCAGGGTCGCCACGCTCATCAGATGGTGACAGGCCAGGATCGCGTTGACCCGGGCTTCGGGTGTCGCGGAGGATACGAGCGGCTCAGCGAGCGGCTCAGCGAGCGGTTCGGGGGGCGGACGGTGTGGATCTTCGGCCATGAGGTCCTCCGGTCGACATCGCGCGACGCTCAGGCTGCGACGAGATCGGCCATTCGCACCGGCGCGGCGACCCGGAACCGGCGGCAACCCTCGAGGGCGACCAGGCCGTCAGCCTGCAGTTGGGTGACCATGCGCGAGACGGTCTCGATGGTCAGGCCCAGATGATCGGCGATGTCCTGCCGGCTCATCGCCAGGTCGTTCCAGGCCGCGCCCTGTCGCTTGGCCACGTCGGACAGGAAGCCCGCGACCCGCTCATAGGCGCTCCTGCGCGCCAGCAGCATCATGTGGTCCTGGGCCCGGCCCAGTTCCTGACCGGTAGCGCGCCAGATCAGACGCTCAAGGCGCTCGCCGGCCTCGCCGTAGTGTTTCAGCGCAGAGCGCTTGGCCACGAGGATCTTGCTGTCGCACAGCGCTTCGGCCGAGGCGCGGTGGGTGAGACCCGCCTCCAGACCGAAAAGATCGCCAGGGTAGTAGAAGCCGGCGATCTGGCGACGCCCATCGCCCAACAGGCGAGAGGCGCGAACCGCCCCGCGCTGGACCTGGTAGACCATGTCGGTCTCGTCATCCTGGGCGTAGATCTCTTCGCCGCCGGAGAAGTTCATGCCGACGCCGACCGCCGAGAAGACCTCGTCGGACGAGATCATCTGGGCGTGGGGCGGGGCGGCTTCAGCGCGGTCTCGCAGATAGGCTGGCATGGACATCGCACGTCTCCCTGAGCAGTAGATTTCAGGGATAGGTGAACGGCGGAGCCTCTCACATTGGGATGTTTACGTAGGCGAGATCGGTCCGCCGCCTGGAGGGCTCATGCACCCGTCGCAGGAGGCAGAACCAGGCGCGAGGCGAGGCCGGACTCCTGGCTGATGACGATCCGCGCATCCAGCGCCATGACGCCGTTGGCATCCACGCGCAGGGGGTTGATGTCCAGCTCGACGACATCGGGTAGATCCGTCGCGATCGCCGAAAGCGCCTCCAGGGTGGCGACCACCCCGTCGATATCGGCCCTGGGCTCGTCGCGATAGCCGGCCAACAGGCGCGATATCCGGGTCCTGGCGATCATGGCGCGTGCCTGGTCGCCGTCCAGGGGCGGCAGGCCCAGGGCATGGTCCTTCAGAACCTCGACCGCCTTGCCGCCGGCCCCGACCATCAAGACAGGGCCGAAGGTGGCGTCCAGAGCCAGGCCGACGATCAGTTCGTGGGCGCGACCCGGCGGGATCATGGTCTGCACTGCGAAGCCGGTGATCGTGGCGTCGGGCGAGGCTGCGGCGACGCGGGCCGCCATGGCCTCGGCGGCGGCGGCGGCGGCTCGCGCATCGGGCAGGTCCAGGGCAACGCCGCCGACATCGGATTTGTGGGAGATCTGCGGCGAGACGATCTTGACGGCGTAGGGCGGCGCCAGCTCCGCGCAGACCCCGGCGACCTCCTGGGCGGTGGCGGCCAGTCGGGTCGGGACGGTGGTCACGCCATAGGCGCCCAGCAGGTCCTTGGCCTCGATCTCGTTGAGCAGGGTGCGCCCTTGCGACCGGGCGGTCCGGATCAGGGCCACAGCTGTGGCGCGATCATCGGTACGCGGATCGCGGGGGCCCTGCGCGCCAGAGGTGCTGGCCTGTGCGCGGCGGGCGGCGAGAAGATGGCCAAAGCCCCTTATGGCGGAGTCCGGGGCTCCGAACATCGGAATGCCGGCCGCGCTGAGGATCGGTCCGGCGACATCCTGATTGGCGTCGCCCAGCCAGCAGGCGATGACGGGCTTGAGCATTCCCCGCCCGCGAGCGGCGGCGACGCTGCCGGCCACGCCCCGGGCGATGTCGCGTGGCTCCGTCAAGGCGGTCGGGCAATTCATGACCAGAACGGCGTCGACCCCGGGGTCCGACAGCACCGCGTCGAGCGCCAGGCGATAACGCTCGACCGGCGCGTCGCCGATCAGGTCCACCGGATTGCCATGCGACCATCCGGCGGGGAGGACGGCGTTCAGGCGCTCCAGGGTCAGGGGTGCCAGCTCGGCCAGGACGCCTTCGCCGGTTGTCATGGCGTCCAGAGCCAGGATTCCGGCTCCGCCGCCATTGGTGATGATGGCCAGGCGATCGCCAGCCAGGCCCTGTCCGACGCGCAGGACGGCGGCGGCGTCGAAGAGTTCGGTCAGGCTCTCGACCTGGACGATGCCGGCCCGTTCGAAAGCGCAGACGTGGACGTCGTAAGCGCCGGCCAGGGCGCCGGTATGGGAGCGGACAGCCCGGCCGCTGGCGGGGTTTCGTCCGGCCTTAAGGGCGATCACCGGCTTGACGCGCGCGGCGGCCCGGGCCGAGGCCATGAACTTGGCCGCATGGGTGACACCCTCGATATAGAGCAGAATGGCGTCCGTATGGGGATCGGCCGCGAACAGATCGATCAGGTCGGCAAGGTCGACCTCGGCCATGTCGCCCACCGAGACGATCCCGGAAAAGCCCAGCTGCCGGGTGGTGGCCCAGTCGATCAGCCCGCTGATCAGGGCGCCGCTCTGGGAAATCAGGGCCAGATTGCCGGCAATTGGCGCACCGCGCGCGAATGAAGCGTTGAGACCGGCATGGGGCGCCAGCAGGCCCAGGCCATTGGGTCCGACGATGCGCAGCCCAAAGGGCCTGGCGGCGTCCAGCATGGCTTGCCGCAATCCGTTGGCGTCGGTGAGGCCTGCCGAAAGGATCACAGCGACCTTGACGCCGGCCGCGCCCAGCTCCGCTATGACGGCGGGAACAGCGGAGGCCGGGACGATCACCACGGCGAGGTCGGGTGGCTCCGGCAGGTCGGCGATACGGGCCGTCCAGCGCGTTCCCGCCACCTCCAGCCGGCGCGGATTGACCAGATGGATAGGCCCAGCGAAACCGCCCGACAGCAGGTTCTCGACCACCACCTGGCCGACCGAGCCCGGATGGTCGGAGCCGCCAATCACCGCCACCGAGGTCGGAGAGAGCAGAGCGGCTAGGTTATATGGCGACATGGCGACCTCAGGCGTTCTGACCCATCCGTGCTGGACCATAACGCGGAAGGAGCCGCAGCGGGTGCGGGCGCGCAATCCGTAAAGTCCCGCATCCCGCCTGGGCGCATTTCGCCGAAGCGGTTTGTAACTGGGGATTCTAGCGGGCATGATCCGCCGCAATTCTGGCCCTAAAGGGGCCGGTCGCCTCGATCGCGGGAAAAGGTGAAGAGCGTATGGCGTCCGGTTCGGCCCTGCAGCAGGACCAGATGAGGGGATACGGCGTGGCCTTTGCGGCCTTTGCCCTGGCGGTCGCGCTTCGCTGGCTCCTGGCGCCCTGGCTGGGGAATCATGCTGCCCATCTGCTGTTCACCGCGCCCATCGTTGTCGCCGCCGCGTTTGGCGGAATTGGCGCGGGCCTGGGCGCCACGTTCCTGGGCCTGATCGCCGGCTTCCTCTTCGCCGGCCGCGACCAACCCGTAGCTCTGGCGATGATGGAGGCCCTGACATTCCTGCTGGCGGCGACGGGAATAATGCTGGTGGGCGCGGAGATCGGTCGTCTGCGTCGAAGGTCGGTGATCACCGAACAAAACGCGGCGGCCCGCGCGCGGCAGGCCGAAGACGTGGCCAGCGAGCTCAATCTGCTCATTGATGGAGCGACCGAATACGCCATCTCCATGCTCGATCCTGCAGGGCGGGTGCTGATCTGGAACGCCGGCGGGCAAAGACTGATGGGCTGGAGCGAGGCCGAGGCTGTGGGTCAGTACATCGCCGCCTTCTACCCACAGGACGCCCGGCAAGCGGGCAAGCCGCAGGCCGATCTGGCCAGGGTCCAGGCCGAGGGCAAGATCGAGGAGGACAGCTGGTTCCTGCGCCAGGACGGCTCGGAGTTCCTGGCGCATGTCTCTATCACCGCCCTCTATGATCAGACCGGCGTGCTGCGGGGCTTCGGCAAGGTCCTGCGCGACGTCACCGATCAGCGCGCCAGCGAGCGGGCTCTTGACGCCGGAGCCGAGCATCTGCGGTCGATCCTGTCGACTGTCCCCGACGCCATGGTTGTCATCGACGAGCGCGGCAAGATCCTGTCGTTCAGCGCCGCCGCCGAGCGACTGTTCGGCTTTCAGGAACTGGAGGTGCTGGGCGAGAATGTTCGCTGCCTGATGCCATCGCCCGATCGCGAGCACCATGACGCCTATATCGAGCGTTACCTGGCTACGGGCGAGCGCAAGGTGATCGGCATGGGACGCGTCGTCGTCGGCCGGCGCAAGGATGGCACGACCTTTCCGATGGAGCTGTCGGTCGGCGAAGCCACCGGTCAGGGCCCTCGAGTCTTCACCGGCTTTGTCCGCGACCTGACCGATCGTCAGCGCACCCAAGCCCGCCTGGAGGAACTCCAGGCCGAGCTGATCCATATCGCCCGGGTCAGCGGCATGGGGACGATGGCCTCGACCCTGGCTCACGAGCTCAATCAACCGATCACCGCTGTGGCCAACTATGTCGAGGCCGTGCGTGATCTTCTGGCCAGGCCGGATCCCGATGAACTGCCGATGATCTGCGAGGCGCTGGCCGACGCCGCCGGCGAAGCGATGCGCGCGGGCAATATAGTCCGGCGTCTGCGCGACTTCGTCGCCCGGGGCGAAGTGGAAAAGAGCGTCGAGGACCTGCCGGCTGTCATTCACGAAGCCGCCGCCCTGGGCTTGATGGGTGCCCGGGACCAGGGCCTGGACCCGATCTTCGATCTGGACGCAGACGCCACGCCGGTACTGATCGATCGCGTGCAGATCCAGCAGGTGGTGATCAATCTGGCGCGCAATGCCGTCGAGGCGATGAGCGGGGTCGAACAGCCCAGGCTGTGGCTGAGCACCCACGACCAGGGCGATGGTCTGGTGCGGGTCACGATCGCCGACAACGGCCCCGGCGTGGCGCCGGGCATCGCCGGTCAGCTGTTCACCGCCTTCGTCAGCACCAAGACCGAGGGCATGGGCCTTGGGCTGTCGATCTGCCGCACGATCGTCGAGGCCAACGGCGGTCGCATCTGGCACGAGCCGCGCCCTGGCGGCGGCTCGCAGTTTCATTTCACACTGGTCAAGGCCGAGAAGGAAGTCCTTCATGAACATTAGGCGGATGATCCATATCGTCGATGACGAAGAGGCGATCCGTCGCTCTGCCGGGTTCATGCTCAAGACCTCGGGCTATGCGGTGTCGACCTACGCTTCGGGAGACGCTTTTCTGCAGGCGGCCAGGGATGCCGAGCCCGGCTGCGTGCTGCTGGACGTGCGGATGCCCGGCATGGACGGCCTGGAGGTCCAGAAGGCGATGGCTGAGCGGGGCATCGCCATGCCTGTGGTGGTTTTGACAGGGCACGGAGACATCACCGTGGCGGTTCGCGCCATGAAGGGCGGGGCTGTCGACTTCATTGAAAAGCCGTTTGAAAAGGCGGTGCTGCTGACCGCCATTACGGCGGCCTTCGAACGGCTGGACGACGCGGGCGCGCGGGCGGCGCGGGCGGGGGACGCCGCCGTGGCCATCGCGGCCCTGACCAGTCGCGAGCAGGACGTGCTGCGAGGCCTGGCCCAGGGCCTGCCCAACAAGACCATCGCCTTCGACCTGACCATCTCGCCGCGCACCGTCGAGGTTCACCGCGCCAATCTGATGGCCAAGCTGCAGGTGAGGAGCCTGTCCGAGGCGCTGCGGATCGCCTTCGCCGCCGGCCTGCAGGACGGGACCTAAGGAGCTCTACGTAGCGACCATAGCTTCGCCATATGGCATGTCCCGACACGTGACCCGTCTTGGTCGCGAAGGCAGGCCGGAAATGACGCAAGCGCCCTCCAACACCCTCGAACACCGCGCGCGGCTGCTGCTGGTCGAAGACGACGCCGGCGTGCGTCGCTCGCTGCAACTGCTGCTGCATGGCCGCGGTTTTGAGGTGCGCGCCTACGCTTCCGGTCTGGCGCTACTGGCCGATCCCACGGCGCTGGACGCGGTATGCCTGGTGGCCGACTACCGCATGCCCGAAATCGACGGCCTGCTGATCCTGACACGGTTGCGCGAGCTGGGTTGGCGGGGCGAGGCGCTGATGATCACGGCCTTCCCGACGGCGCGGTTGATTGATCAGGCCCTTGCGGCCGGCTACAGTCGCGTGATCGAGAAGCCGATGGCCGAGGCCGCCCTGGTCGAGGCTGTCGAGCGTATCGTGGCTACACACCACGACCCTAAGTAATACTCCCAACTGCGAGGCGGCGGCGGCGGCGGTATCAAATCGCCACGACGAGGCGGCCCGCTCCATCCCGGCCGCGCCTTGGCGACACTGGGAGAGACACCATGGACAAGACCATGAGGGCCGCTGTCGTTCGGGCCTTTGGCCAGGCGCTGGTCGTGGAGGACATCGCGCGACCCGTGCCGGGACGCGGTCAGGTGCTGGTCAAGATCGCCGCCTGCGGGGTGTGTCACACCGATCTGCACGCGGCCCATGGCGACTGGCCCATCAAGCCCAGCCTTCCGTTCGTTCCGGGCCATGAGGGCGTCGGCACGGTGGTCAAGGTCGGCAAGGGCGTCGAGCACGTCAAGGAAGGCGACCGGGTCGGCGTGCCCTGGCTGCACTCGGCCTGCGGCCATTGCACCTACTGCCTGAGTGGCTGGGAGACCCTGTGCGAGGCGCAGCAGAACACCGGCTATTCGGTCAATGGCGGCTTCGCCGAATATGTGCTGGCCGACGCTGACTATGTCGGCCACCTGCCGGCCAATCTGAGCTTTCTGGAAGCCGCGCCGATCCTGTGCGCCGGGGTCACGGTCTACAAGGGCCTGAAGGTCACCGACGCCAAGCCCGGCGACTGGGTGGCGATCTCCGGCATCGGCGGGCTTGGCCACATGGCCGTGCAGTACGCCAAGGCCATGGGATTCAAGGTCGCCGCCGTCGATATCGACAAGGACAAGCTGCATCTGGCGGCAACCCTGGGCGCGGAGATCACTGTGGACGCCCGCGAGACCGATCCGGGCCCCTATCTGCAGGCACAGATCGGCGGCGCGCATGGCGTGCTGGTCACCGCCGTGTCGCCTGTCGCCTTCTCTCAGGCCATGGGCATGGCTCGTCGCGGGGGCACGGTGTCGCTCAACGGCTTGCCGCCCGGCGATTTCCCGCTGTCGATCTTCGACACGGTCCTGCGCGGGATCACGGTGCGGGGCTCCATTGTCGGCACGCGACTGGATCTGCGCGAGGCCCTGGCTTTTGCCGCCGACGGCCGGGTGCGGGCCACGGTCCACGCCGAGGGTCTGCACAACATCAACAGCGTTTTCGATCGCATGGCGCGGGGCGAGATCGAAGGTCGCGTGGTGCTCGATTTCGAGGATCGGCTGTGAGCGGCCGTGGGATCAGCGGCGCGGGACTGCTTGCTGTCCTGGCCCTAGGTTTGGCGGGCGCTCAGGCCTCCGCCGAGCCTGCGTCCAAACCTACACAGGTGTTCGGCGGTCAGGGGATCGCCCAGCGCAACTGCGGAACCTGCCATGCGGTGGACGGGCGACCCAGCCCGCTGGCCGATGCGCCGCCTTTCGCGACCCTGTATCGACGCTACCCGCCCGGCGGGCTCGACCAGGTCCTGACGGAAGGCATGCTGGCCCCCAGTCGCAAGCCCGAGGAGGGCTCACCGGCGCGCCATCCGCGCATGCCGATGGTCGAACTGGACGATGACGAGGTCGCCCAGTTGAAAGCCTATTTGAAAAGCCTGGATCCACGGCTTGCCACCCGTCAGTGATGAGCGCAGGCGCGTCACCGCCTCGACCTTCGCCGATGGAGACGGACTGGCGAGAGGAGGTTTCCCCTCAGTTGCGTGAGATCAGTACCCCTCAAGCTCCATCGCGAGATAATCAAGCCACGAACAGGGAGGTTCTCGATGACTGTTCTTCAACTGACCCTTGGGATTCTGGAGACCGTCGCGTTCGCCGCGCTTGTCTTGACCCTGAGCGCCGTTTCGCTGCTGGGCGCTGCGGGCGAGGGGCCGGTCATGCGCAGGTCGCCACGGCCCTCTGATCGGCGGTTCGCGCGATGACTGACCGCCCTGACGCCAGGCTCAAGCTTGTCGTGATCGCCGCGATCCTGGTGGTAGGGGTAGTTTCGCTGGCCGCCTGTCAGCCGCAGCAGTTTCGGCAACCGCGTCATGAGCCGGCCACGCGCCTCTGAGCCTGCCGCCGCTAGAGCGTTTTCCGATAAGTGTGAAACGGTTATCGGATCGAAAAACGCTCTAAACTTATGATTTAGAGCCCTTTTCGTCCGACCCTGATGAAGCCATCAGGTCGGAAAGGGCTCTAGGCGGCGATCCCTAAGGCCAGCAAGCCAAAGAGCGCACCTTCGGTTTGCGATAGCCGCCAGCCTCGATGGATAAACACCGC
Source organism: Caulobacter sp. (assembly GCA_031415995.1). Classification (GTDB taxonomy): domain Bacteria; phylum Pseudomonadota; class Alphaproteobacteria; order Caulobacterales; family Caulobacteraceae; genus Caulobacter. The sequence goes on from JANOSS010000044.1 coordinate 68,728, forward strand.
GCCCTGACGAAAGTCGCCAGCAGCGCGACGGCGCAGGTCGGCGAGCGTCCCGGCATCCCGGCCGCCCGGGAACAGCCGGATCGCCAGGGCCTTGGCGTTGGTTCCTGGATTCTGTTCCAGCCAGGCCTTGCCGATACGCTCGACAGCAGCACCATCCAGGTCGTTGAAGCCTGGGGTCGGGGCGGCGGCGAGGGCCGCAGCGGGCAGACTGGCGCTGGCGGTCATCGCCAGCAGGGTTGCGAGCAGGTCGCGGCGTGCCAGAAGGGTCATCGGGCGGCTTCCATGGTGAGCTTCAGGTGGTCGGCCAGGCGCAGGGTCAGGGCCAGCAGGGTCAGGGTGGGGTTGGCGATGCCCGAGGTCGGGAACACCGAGCTGCCCGCGACATAGAGATTGGCCGTATCGTGGACGCGGCAATCGGCGTCGACCACGCCGTGCTTCGGATCGGCGTGCATCCGCGTGGTTCCCATGTGATGGCGCGAGGCGCTGGAGACGGCCACATAGTCCGTGCGCTGAACAGGCCAGCAGAGGCGGCCTTGGCCGGATGCGCCCAGAGCGTCGCCCATGGCCGCAGTGGTGCGCTCGAAGCTATCCCAGTCGGCCTTGGAATAGACCCAGTCCAGCTTGATGCGCGGCATGCCCAGCGGGTCGAGATTGGCCGGGTCCAGGGTGATGCGGCTGTCGGGATTGGGGAAGTGCTCGGTCATGGCGAAGCAGCCAAACAGTTGGCCGCCCTGGTGATCCACTCCGCTGCCTGCGTCCAGACGGGTCGCCGTCTGGCGGATGACCTTGGTCTCGGCCTGGGTCGGCGTGCCCGAGCCGGGTTCGCCGCCGTTGTAGAGGGTGAGGGTGAAGTTGCCGGTCTTCATCCGGGTCTGGCTGGCCAGGCCGCTGCCAATCACGCAGTGGGCGGCGGCGCGGGCGGGCGGCACATAGAGCGCCATCGACTCGGCTCGGGCGATATTGACCGCCGAACCTTCCGTTTCGGCGTCACCATCCATCGAATAGGTGACATGGCCCTGGAAGAACCGGCCCACCAGACCGTGGCGGTTGCCGACGCCTTCGGATCGCACGGTGTTCGAGGCCAGCATCAGCCGGGCATTCTCGATGCCGCCGGTCGCCAGGACATAGGTCCGGGCCCTGGCGGTGTGGCGCTTGCCGCTGAGGCAGGCCACATCCAGCCCCTCGACAGTGTCGCCGTTTGCCGCGAGCCGAACCTGGGTGGCGTTGGCGTAGAGATACACGGTGATGTTGGGAGCATCGGCGAAGTCGGTGCGGAAGGCGTCGAAGGCCGCCTTGTCTGCCCCGCCGGAGATCCTGGAGAAGTAGCGCGGCGCGGAGAAGAAGCCGTCCTGGGGATCCAGGTCCAGCGGTCTGCGGGCCTTGTCCTGCAGCACCGGCGTGTCGGGGCCGAAATGCGGAATGCCCAGCAGATCGCAGGCCCGGTCATAGAAGGGCTGAAGCTGCTCGCGGCTCATCGGCCAGCCGCTGTGGGGCGCCCAGTCGCGCTGGGCGAAGTCGGCGGGATCCAGCGGCGCGCACTTGCCGCCCCAAACATGGGCCGAACCGCCCAGGGCGCGAATTCGCGACTGCGCGGGATAGTCGTTCAGGGCCCGGTCGGGGTTTTCGGGCCCCCGGATGGTCGCCGAGCCGGCGTAGAGGGCCTGGTTATCCATGTCGATCTCGCGACCGCCGCTCTCGAGGACGGCGACCTTGATCGGGCCGCCGGCCAGTTCCCGGGCCAGGGCGATGCCCGCAATGCCGCCGCCGATGATGATCAGATCGGCTTCGATCCGGCTGGCGTCAGGCAAGGTTCGGGCGTCGATGAAAGCCATCGTGGTTCCTGTCGGATTGTTGTGGAGGGGTTGGGGCGCGCGGCTAGGCGCGCGCGCCCTTGGCCCGGAGGTAGTCGGCGACCGCGCGATGGCCGCGCTTGACGGCTTCGCCCAGGGGCGAGCGGGTCTGGCCGGGATTGGACAGCACGGCGCGATTCACGTCGGCGCCCTTCTCGACCAGATAGGTGACGGTGGCCAGGTCGCCGGACTGAGCCGCGTTGATCAACGGGGTCTCGTCGCCGGGCACGAAGGCCTCTACCGACGCGCCATGCTCGACCAGGGTCGTGACCATGTCGAGGCGACCCGCCGAGGCGGCCGAGATCAGCGGATTGCCATCGCCGCGCACCGCCAGATCGGCGTCGGCACCCTTGGCCAGAAGCAGTTGCACCAGGTCCAGCCGGCCCGAGCGGGTGGCTTCGATCAGGGGCGTGCCGTCGCCGGGGGCCACGCGGTTCACATTGGCGCCCTTGTCGATCAGATAGCCGACGGTGGCCAGGTCCTTGGCGCGGATGGCGCTGATCAGCGGGGTGTCGTCGCCGGGCACATGCATGTCGACTGCGGCGCCGCGCTCGACCAGGGCCTTGACGATGTCGAGGCGACCCGTGCCGGCGGCGGCGATCAGCGGTGCGCCGTCGCCGCGCACGGCGAGGCTGGGATCGGCACCGTTCTGGAGCAGCAGCAGGACCAGATCGACGCGACCCAGGCGGGCGGCCTCGATCAGGGGCGTGCCGTCACCATCGGCCTTGAAGTTGACGTTGGCGCCGGCCGAGATCAGCGCTCGCGCCTTGGCGATGTCGCCGTCAAGCACGGCGCGATACAGCGGGCTGGCGATGTCGCGCGCGCGGTCGTGCCTCGTCACGCTGGGACGGTCATGAATGGTGCGGGCCGGCTGGGCGGCCCAGGCGGCGAAGCCGACGCCCATGGCCAGGGCGGCGACCGAGGCGGCGCCGGCGATGCGACGGGCGCGGCCCTGGCGGTGCTGTTTCAGCATGACGAACCTCTCCTTGAGTTGACTATTTGCCGAGGCTGGCCAGTGGCAGCCGAGTGGCGGCGCGTGGGGTGCCAGTTGGGTTTTCAGCATCGCCTCGCCATAGATGCGGCGGGCGACGGGATGGCGGGTGAGAACGGCGGCGTCGCAGGCGATCTCCTGGTCGACCCGCAGGCGATTGGCACCGATGTGGACCAGCGGGTTGAACCAGAACAGGCACTGGATCGCGGTGGTGAGGGCGTTGATCTGGGCGTCGCCCATCGACAGGTGATTGCGCTCATGGGCCAGGATCAGGGCCTGTTCCTCGGGCGTGAATCGCAGGGCGAAGTCGGCGGGCAGCACCACGCGGGGCGACAGGGCGCCGATCACGGCGGGGCCGACCCCGGCATGCTCGGCGTGGAAAAGGCCGTCCTCACTGCGCAGTTTCCCAAGGGACTTCAGGAACCGGCGCTGGCGCTCGGCCTGGACGCCGATGGCCAGCAGGGCGATCAGGGCCCAGCCCAGGACGAGGCCGTCGCGGAGGTGGTGGGTTGGAACCTCCAGGCGCGGTGCGGCTTGAGGTGTGACCGTCGCTGGGGCGGCGATGGCCTTGGGCGGGGCGAGGGCGGCGGGAGCTGCGACGGGCGGCGGCGCGAGGGGCGCTTGGACCGTGACGGTCCTGGCCGGCAGCAGCACCGCCAGCGTCGCCAGCGGGGCGATCAGCCAGAGACCATAGGCGGCGCGGGCGCCGAATAGCGACCGTACAGGACGGCGCAGGATCAGCACCAGCAGGACGGCGGCTGCGATGGCCAGATTGGCGCGCAGCAGCAGGGCCAGGATGTCACTTGTCATCGTCGAGGCTCTCCAGCAGGCGGCGCAGGTCGGCGACATCCTGGTCGCTGAGCTTTTCGCGTTGCGAGAAATGGGCCACCAGCGGGGCCAGCCGGCCGTCGAACAGTCGGTCCAGCAGGCCCTGGCTTTCAGCGTGCACATAGTCGCCCTGGGCGACCAGCGGCCGGTAGAGGAAGCGGCGGCCATCGCGGTCTGCGGCGATGGCGTCCTTCTTCAGCAGGCGGTTGAGCAGGGTCTTCACCGTGGCGTCGGCCCAGTCCTGATCGACGGGCAGGGCGGCGATGATCTCCTCGGCGCTCAGCGGGCTCTTGGCCCACAGCGCTCTCATTACCTGACTTTCGGCCGTGCTGATCCGCATGGAGCCTCTCCTTGTTGGCTCCATCGTTTACATCCGTAATCGATCCGGTCAATCAACGATTACGGATGTAAACGAATTGTAATCTCCGAAGGTCGCTTGAGGCTAAGCGGCTCCCACCCGCGCCGGCGACAGCCGTAAAGCGTCGATGTGCCGGGGCATGGCCTCGGCGGCCCGACGGATCTCGCGGCGGATCTGTTCGAACTCGGCGGCGATGCGGTCCGCGTCGTGCAGATCGACCAGCGGATCGTAGGACCTGGGTCGCACGCCCTGACCGTCCAGCACCGCCTGCCAGCTGGTTGCGGTGAACATCTCTTCGGGGTGCTGCGAAAGTCGGCCGCAGGCGCGAAACAGGGCCAGGCGTTCAGCCAGGCTGTCGGGCAGCTCCATCTCGCGGCGCGAGCGCCACAGCGGCTCGTCGCGCTGATTGGCATGATAGTGCAGGACGATAAAATCGCGGATGCGCTCGAAATCGAGGCGGATTCGGGTGTTGTAGTCGTCGACCTGCACCGGTTCCCAGGCCTTGCCCGGAAAGGACGACAGGAACTTCAGAAGTCCCGCCTGGATCATGTGGATGCTGGTCGACTCGAGGGGCTCTATGAAACCGCTCGCGAGGCCCAGGCTCAGCACGTTCTTGTTCCAGGCCTTCTTGCGGCGACCGGTGACGAAGCGCAGGCGATTGGGCTCGGCCAGGGCTGAGCCGCCCAGGCTGGCGCGCAGGGTGGCCTCAGCCTCTTCGTCATCAATGAACGCGCTGGAATAGACATAGCCGTTGCCGTCGCGGTGCTGCAGCGGGATGTTCCAGACCCAGCCACCGGCCTGGGCCGTTGAACGGGTGAAGGGGCGGGGGTCTTCCTGGCGCTCGCAAGGCATGGCCATGGCGCGGTCGCAGGGCAACCAGTGCGACCAATCCTCGTAGCCGGTCTTCAAGGTCTGCTCGATCAACAGGCCCCGGAAGCCGGAGCAGTCGATGAAGAAGTCGCCTTCGATCCGGCGGTCGCCTTCCAGCACCAGGGCCTCGACGAAGCCGTCCTCGCCGCGCTGGGCGACGTGGGCCACCTTGCCCTCGATGCGCGTAACACCCAGGCGCTCGGCATAGGTCCGCAGGTAGCGGGCATAAAGCCCGGCGTCGAAGTGGAAGGCCGAGCCGAAGGTCGAGAGCGGTGACGCGGGGTCTCTGCTCTGCCGGCCAAAGCGCCCGCGCCGGGCGGCCTGGTCACACAGCGAATAGTCGCCCAGCGGCCCAGCCTTGTTCAGGGCCGACAGCTTCAGCCAGTACTGATGAAAGTAGCCCGGGTCCGGCGCGACGCCATAAACTCCGAACGGGTGGAAATAGGTCTCGCCGGGGCGGGTCCAGCCGCGGAACTCGATGCCCAGCTTGTAGCTGCCCCTGGTCTCGCGGACGAACTCGGCCTCGTCCAGGCCAAGGGTCTGGTTGAAGCTCCGGATCGGCGGAATGGTGGCTTCGCCGACGCCGATCGTGCCGATCTCGGCGGACTCCACCAGCGTGATGGCGCAACGGCGTCCGAGGGCGCGCGAGAACAGGGCCGCCGCCATCCAGCCGGCCGTCCCGCCGCCCAGAATGACGATCGAGCCGGGCAGGTTGTCACTGTTGGGATCGACCACCGGAGGGCTCCTTGAACTCAGGCGATCATGACCCGCCAAAGCGTAGACACAAGTCCGGGACCGCCCTCGCAGGATGGCGGCCCCGGTGAAGTTGGAAACGGCGGGCGGGGAATAGTTACCCGCCGTCAGGGCAGGTCAGGCTACATGCCGAACTTGAACCGCACGCCGGCCGAGAGGCGACGGTCGCCCCCGACGAAGCGGAACGGCAGGTTCGGGAACTGCAGGTAGGTCTTGGCGTCTTCCTTGGTGAGGTTGGAGCCTTCGAGGGTGAACTTGAGGGCCGGGGTCACCGCAAAGGCGACCTGACCGTCCAGTTGTCCGTAGGCGTCGTTATAGATGCCAAGCGTATGGACATCGGCTCCAGCACCGAAGCCATAGTTGCCGACAAAGGCCTTGTCCCGCCAGGCATAGGAGAGGCGCGCCGAGAACGGCCCGGTCTCGTAATAGCCTTGCAGGTTATAGGCGCTCTTCGAGACGCCGGGGATCGGCAGGCTCTTGGAGTAGTCGTTGCTGTAGGGGGATTCCGAGTCCGAATAGGTGTAGTTGGCGGTGAAGCCGACCCCGAAGTCGAACGCGTACTGCGCCTGAAGTTCGACGCCCTTGATGGTGCCGCCCGCGCCGTTCACGACCGACGAGAACGGACCGACCGAGGCGCCGGCGACCGACTGGTCCTTCACGGTGACGCTGTAGGTGTTGGAGACGATGAACGAGTCGACCGTCTTGTAGAAGAAGCCGGCCGACAGCAGGCCCTGGCTGCCGAAATAGTGCTCATAGGCGATGTCGAACTGCGAGGCCCGGAAGGGATCGAGGTTCGGATTGCCGCCGCTGCCGTTGGTGTAGAGGAACTTGTCCAGGTTCGGGCCGGGGTTGGACGAGCGGGTGAAGTTGTACGAAGCGCCCTGGCCCAGATCGAACAGGTTCTGCGACGAGACCACGCGGGCCGCGCTGGCGCGGACCTTGTCGGTGTCGCTCACCTCGAACACGCCCGCCAGGCTGGGCAGCACATCGGTGTATTCGCGGACCGTGTTGGACGAGTCGGGGTTCTTCAGCACGCCGTTCCAGCTGTCGGTGCCCCACCACAGCGGCGTCACCGGCGTGTTGGACGAGTCGATGACCAGCTTGGTGTGAACGATCCGGACGCCGGCATTGATGTGATAGGCGTCGTCGGCGCCGCCCAGATCGGCCATGGCGTAGGTCGAGGTGGTCTTGTCCTGGATTTTGAAGGACTCGATCGGATCCTTGTAGAAGGCGAACTTGGTCGAGGGGTAGAGCGCCTGGATCCAGCCGACCGGATTTTTCATCTGGCCATAGTCCTGGAAGATCGCGGCAACGCCGTGAACCGTGTCCGTGACCGCCCGGCTGGGGGCCGATGCGGCGGTCTGGTACGGCGTGACCACGGCCGGCGAGTTGCCGAAGCGGCCGCAACCATAGAAGGCGATGTCGCATTTTTTCAGGCCGATAGCACCGTCCTGGAAGTAGCCGAGCGGCGTCCAGTCAACGAACACGCCGTGGTCGGTCGTGCCCTGGGCGGTAGCTGGCAGTTCGCCCTTGGCCGAGTAGTCGGCCAGGTAGCGGCCATAGGTCGAATCGATCTCGCGATCCGAGTAGCGGGCGCCGAAGCTGAAGACCAGATTGGCTTCCTCGGCGAATGCCGGCTTGTACTTGAAGTCGGCGGTCACGGCCGTGTCGTCGATCTGGGTCTTGTCGCCGAAGGCCCAGTGCGACTTGAAGAACACCGAGGTCGGATTGACCATCGCTGCGGCCAGATTGGCGGCCGGAGTGAAGAGCGGATAGGCCCCGTTGGTATAGCCGTAGGTGGCGACCAGAGGCGCCGTGGCGTTGGGCGCAAAGCCTGCGCCGCCGTTACGCACGCCGTACTGAGTATAGCGCATGTCGACCTGGGCGGAGTTCGAGGCGTAGTCGGACTTTGAGACCGCAGCGCGGAACTTGGCGCTCAGCCGCCCGCCATTATCCCAATCGGCCGAGAACTGGACGTTGTCGGTCTTGGCTTCGGCGTCCTTGGCGAAGGTGTCGCCTTCGGATGAGTTGGCGGTGACGAGGCCTGATTGCAGGACGCCGTTGCTGTCCTTGACCAGTCCCTGGGCGTTGTAGGTCGCGTTCTCGTTGGCATAGGCCCACTTCAGGGAATGCTCGCCGGTGAAGATCTTCAGGTCCGAGTGGAACCAGTCGGCCCGCAGGATCAGGGAATCCGAAGCGCGCAGGTCGGCGTTGAGCGAGAAGGCGGTGCGTTCGCGTTCCTGGTGGCGGTTGTTCGTGTAGCGATATTCGGGCGACCAGACATTGGTCGTCCCCGTGGCGACCTGGTTGTTGCCGGTGGCGGTGTTGCGTCCCCGGAATGCCCAGTTGCCGCGATTTTCGCCGCTCAGGATCTCGGTATCGACGTTGGTCTTGTCCCAGGTGAAGCTGCCCAGAACACCGAAATTGTCCGAAAACTTGTGGCCCAGGACGACGGAGACCTGGGGTTTGCCCTTGCCCTTGAACGAGCCCTGATTGTAGCGCACGTCGGCTGACACGGTGGTGTTGTCCCGAAGGTCCAGCGCGTTGCGGGTCTTCAGATTGACCGTGCCACCCAGGCCGCCTTCGATCACGTCAGCGCGGGGCGACTTGATGACATCGACGCCGGCCAGCAGGTCGGACGGAATACCTTCCAGCGAATTGGTCTGCTTGTTGTTGCCTTCGCCCAGGCGGAAGGCTTCAAGGCCCGACAGGAAGGTGTCGCCGTTCAGCAGGGTGACGTTCTGATCGAGGCCCCGGATGCGGACCTTTGTGCCCTGGCCGTTCTCGCGGTCGATCTGCACGCCGGGCAGGCGCTGCAGCGACTCGGAGATATTCTGATCGGGGAATTTCCCCATGTCCTCGGCGGTGACCGATTCGATGATCAGGTTGGAGTTCTTCTTGACGTTCAGCGCGTTGGCCAGCGAAGCGCGGAAGCCTGTGACGACAACCTCTTCGACTTCGGTGTTGGCCGCCTGCTGAGCCTGAGCCTGGCTGGCGGCGATCATGGCGAGCGCCGAGGTTGCGGTCAGCAACGCGACGCGGGACCGATGGAATGACTTTCTCAAGACCCAATACCCCTCTGCAAAGTTGACGCGGAGGCTCGTGCCCGGAGAGTTGACCCTCCAGGGTTGAACCGCGCTGGTTTTGGGGATGCCTGATGCATCCTCCCCTTGCTGATCCCGGCTCTGTTAGGCCGGTAACTCGAAGCCGTCAGGCTCTAAGGCAGCGCTGTCAATTATAGGCGACAGCGCTGTCAGCGATGGCCAGATAACAGCGTTTCAATTCTTATTGCAAGTTGTTTTAATTGGCCTGACGAGCATCTCGCCGCTGTCAGACCCTCCGCGTGGCAGCTAGGGTGTGGCGGTGACTTTCAAAAGGCGTGTCATTTTGGCCAATCAATTCGTTCCGGTGGCCCCGACCCGGCGGCGCAGCGCCGGGGCCAGCTTCTCGGGCGCCAATCTGGAGCGAGTGGGCGATCACAATCAACGCGTTACCTTGCAGGCTGTGCGCGCGCGCGGGCCGGTGACGCGCGTGGAGTTGGCCGAAGCCACCGGCCTCACACCGCCGGCCGTCGCCAATATCACCAAGCGCCTGATGGATATGGGCCTGGTGCTGGAGGCAGGGCGTCTGCAGGGCGGGCGCGGCCAGCCGGCCATGACCCTGATCGCCAATCCCGAAGGCTGCTTCTCGATCGGCATTCATATTGATCGCGACCATATCACCGCGACCCTGGTCGATTTCGCCGGTGAGGTGCGTGCCCGGGCCAGCCAGGAGATCGCCTTTCCGTTGCCCCAGGACGTCACCGCCTTCTGGACCGGTGAGCCAGGTCAGGGCCTTCTGGCGTCGCTGCCCACGCCCGATCGGCTGCTGGGTATCGGCGTGGCCCTGCCCGACGATTTCGGCAAGGTGGCCCTGCCGCATCGGCCCGCCAGTTTCGACGCCTGGAACAGCCTGGATCCGGCCAGTCTGTTCACCGACGTTGGTGGTCCGCCGGTGTTCGTCGAGAACGACGCCGCCGCCGCCGCCCTCGCCGAACTGCAGTATGGCCATGGCCTGAGCAAGCCCAGCTTCTTCTATGTGCTGATCGCCGCTGGCCTTGGCGGCGGGCTGATCATTGAGGGCGAGCATTTCCGCGGTGCCGACGGCCGAAGCGGCGAGCTGGGCTTCTTGCCGTCGCGCGCCGCGATCGGTGGCGCCTCGGACGGCGTCTCGGTGCAGTCGGTGGTGTCGCTGTCGGCGTTGTACGCACAGATCGAGATGGGCGGCTTCTCGGTCGCCGATCCGGGCGCACTGCTGGATTTGCCGCCGGCGGGCCAGGCCCTGATCAGCGACTGGATCGAGCGAGCTGCCGACGCGCTGACCGATCCGATGATCAATATCAGTTGTCTGATCAATCCCGAGGCGGTCTATCTGGGTGGCCGCCTGCCGGCGGTGATCGTCGACCGGCTGGCCACGGCGCTAAACACCCGGCTGGCCGCCCTGACCGGATTGCCGGCCATCGCCCAGGCTCGGCGGGCGGCGACATCGGCCGATGGCCCCGCGATCGGCGCGGCCATCTTGCCGATCATCGACCAGCTTTTGCCGTCGCGGGCTACCTTGCGAAAAACGCCTTAGGGCACGGCGACCGCAACAGGCGCAGCGTTCCAGCCCCTCAGGTTCAGGTCCAGCGGGCCGCGGGCCGCCGCCGCCCGATAGCGCACCTCGATCGGGCGTTCCTCGCCGGGCGTCAGGGTCAGATAGTTGTCGCTGTAATAGGCCGGAAGCACGGCCCGGCCCTGCGCGTCAGTCAGGGTCAGTTTCAGGTTCAGGGCCGGCGCGCCGCCGGTATTGGTCACCTTTGCGGTCAGCACCGTCTCGTCACCGTCCGTCCGGCGCGTCGTCTTCAGCGACACGGCTTGTGGCGTCATGGCCGACAGCTTGCGCGAGCCGGCGGCGTCGCCGGCGATCCAGTAGCTGTTGTCGCTCAGCGCCTGTCCCTTCGCCGAGCTCAGATCCAGACGCACGAGGACCGCGCCCTGTTCGGTTAGCAAGGCCTTGAGGTCCAGAGCTTCGCCGACGCTGACGCTATCGGCCTTGGCCGACAGGGTCACGGCGCGATCTGACAGCAGGCGGCCATCCAGAGCCAGCACCCGTACGCGGGCCTTGGCGTTCTTCAGGTCGATTCCGCCATTGTTGACCAGGGCAACGCGGTGATCGGCCAGGCTCATCTGGATATGCACCGTCTGCGCCGCCTTCTTGACCCCGTAAAAGGCCCCGTGGGTGTCATAGTCGTGGCTGTAGATCTGCCACATGGTGCTGGGCCAGGCCGAGTGGGTCATCCACAGCAGCCGGCCAGACGACCTGGTCCAGAGCTCGGCGTTCATGCCCTCGAACATCGCCCGGTGGGTGTCATAGTTCATCAGCTGGGCCTTGCGCTCGAAGTCCTCGAGGCTGGTGGGCGGACCCAGCTTGGCGGCCATGGCGTCCTGGAAGGTCTTGACCGCGCCGTTCCCGGTCGGATGCCAGTCGTGATAGGCCCAGGTGTCGCTGATCGGCCAGCGATCGGCCTCCGGCACAGCGGCCTTGAACGCCTCCAGCGTCGGGAAGGATGGTGTGCCGACCTCGACCGAGAAGCCCTTTGCGTGGTCGGTGAAATAGCTCTCTGGCTCGCGATAGTTGTAAGGGCCGCTGTTTTGCAGGTTCACCCGGTTGGAGCTGCCCGTGTACCAGCGGGTGCCGTCCAGATCGTGGACCAGCGCCTCCAGGCCCTCATTGAGGATCGGCTGCGGCACGCCCTCATTGCGGCCAAACCACAGGGCGATCGAGGGGTGGTTGCGGAACCGCTTGATGACGTCGGCGGCATTGGCCAGGAACAGCGGCACGTCCTGCGGCTCCAGCTGATAGTCCTGGGTCGAGGCCCAGAAGTCGTTCAGCACCAGCAGGCCGTACTCGTCGGCCAGGTCGAAGAAAACCTCCTCGGTGTTCTGGCCCACCCAGTTGCGGATGGTGTTGAGATTGGCCTCCTTGTGAAGCCGGAAATAGGGCTCCAGCCGCTCACGCTCGACCCGTTTGCGCCAGTCATCCATGCCCCAGTTGCCGCCGCGCGCGGCGATGCGGCGGCCGTTCACCTTGATCACCAGATGCGGCGACAGGCCCACATCGGGCACATCGCGCACGGCGGGCGAGGCGTCACCGGCGGGGGTCAGGGAGGTGGCCCAGCCGTCGGGCACCTTGCGGATACCTTCATGGCTGCCGTCGGTGATGTCCTGGCCCAGTTGGCGGGCCTTGGCGAAATCGACCTCGACCCGGCGCAACTGGCCCGCCGGGTTGATCAGCGACAGCTCATAGGTGATCTGGCGCATGCCAAAACGGATGCGTCGTTCGTCTGATGCCCGACCATCCTGGCTGGTCGTCAGAGTCAGGGCGTGCAGGGCCGGGGCGCCATAGCCATTGGGCCACCAAAGTCTGGGGTTCTTTACGGCGAGGGCCGGGAAGGCGGCAGGTGTGAAGCGCACGTCCGACACGCCGGGAGGAGCCAGGACCGTCTGTTCCACCCGCACGCCGTCGAAGGCGGCGGTGACAGTGACGTTGGCGGGCCTGTCGCCCAGGTTCTCGATCGGAACGATGACCTCGACATCGGCCTGGCTGTTGTCGGCGCGGGGCAGGGTGGTCACCACCTGAGCGTCACCGATCCGGGCCTCCCCGGTGGCCCGCAGGGTGACGTCCTGCCAGATCCCGGTGTTGCGGTCGCGGACGCTGGGGATCCAGTCCCAGCCCTCGGAAGCGACGAAGGTCGGTCCGTCCAGCGCCATCATGCCGCCGTTCTCGCCGACCCCGGCAGTCAAGGATTCCTCGTGGGCGATACCCGGATGCGGCGGGGGCGAGACCCGCACGGCCAAGGCGTTTGTGCCCGCGACCAACACCTTGGTCACGTCGAACTTGCCGCGGATGAAAGCGCCCTTCATGTCGCCCAGTTTCTGGCCGTTGAGCCAGATCTCGGCGGCGTAGTTGACCCCCTTGAAGGTCAGTAGCAGGCGCTTTCCGGCCGCTTCAGCCGGGGCGTCGAACCCGGCGCGATACCAGTAGTCCTGCTTGCTCAGGCTCTCGGGGATCAGGATATTGTTGAGGCCGTGATCGGGGTCGGCATAGACGCCGCGATCAACCAGAGTGGTCAGTACGGTGCCGGGCACGGTCGCCGCGCGCCAGGCCTCTGCGTCGAAGTCGGGCCTGGAGATCGCGCCGCCGCCTGCCGAGATGCTGGGCGCGTCGATCAGGGACCAGCGCTTCAGCGTCCAGAGCCCTTCGCCATCGGCCTTCAGCGCCGGTCCGGAATAGGCGGGGATAGCGACGGCAGCATTTGCGGGAGCCTTGCTGCGGGGCAGGGTCCAGGGATCCTGCGGCGCGGTCTGGCCGTACATCTGCCGCACCTGGACCGGCCAGGTCGGGCTGCCGGTGTCAAAGACAGTCAAGGCATCGTTCGGCGGGGTCCGCGCCAGGGCGGTGACGGCGTCGGGCGCCAGGGCCGTCCCGTCATAGCGCAGTCCCGCCACATCGCCCGCATAGGCCGCAAAGCCCGCGACCTTGCGCGGCGCCAGTCGCAGGCGCGCCGTCACCGCATCGCCGGGCAGCGTTCCGGCGCCGACCGCATGGCCATCGACGAACAGGCGCACCGCGCCGCCGTCAAAGACCGCCGTGACCTGATGCCATTCCCCGGGCAGCCAGGCGGCGTCGGCGCGGATGGTCCGTCCGCCGCTGGTTGCGCCAAAGCCGCTGGGGTCGAGCACGAGATAGCGGCCCTTGCCGGTCGGGTCGCCGAGGCCGGCGATCAGGACCGGCCCTCTGGGGCGTTCGGAAGGGCGCACCCAGGCGCTCAGGCTCCAGGGGCTGTCGGCGGGCAAGACGGCGCCGGCCGCAAAGCCTGGCAGGTCGCGGGCGATCTCGTCGCCGCCGGCCGGGAAGGTCACGTTGTAGGGCCCCGCCGTCTGGGCCAGGCCGGAGCCGGCCGTGGCGGTCATGGCGATCAGCGCCATGGCGCGAACGAAATGAGAGGGCTTGCCCATGATCGTTTCCTCCTCCTTGCGCCGGCGGTGAGGTGACCGTCCGGCGGCATTTTCTGTTCAGATCGTTGTGGACGCCGGCGTCGGGGTGTCGGGGACCAGTCCGGCGGCAGGCCAATCGGGCTGGGACCACAGCATCGCCGCGCCCCTCACACCGGAGGCGTCGCCCCAGCGTGCCGGAACCAGCTTCGCGGCCCAGCGGTCAGAAAACACATGCGGCGCGATCAGGTCCGGCAGACGCTGATAGAGCGCATCGACCTTCGACAGCCCGCCGCCGAACACGAAGACGTCGGGATCAAGAATGTCGCAGATCATCGCCAGGCCCCGGCCCAGGCGCTCCAGCAACCGATCCAGCGCTGCAACGGCCTCGGCATCGCCGTTCGCCGCAGCGTTGACGATCGCTTCGCCCTTCAGGGCGCGACCCGTGCGGGTCTGAAACTCGCGCTGCAGGCCCGAGCCCGAGATCCATGTCTCCAGGCAACCGCGCCGTCCGCACCAGCAGGCGGGGCCGGGCGTCTCATCGGCCTCAGGCCAGGGCAGGGGAAGGTGGCCCCACTCGCCGCCCACGCCATTTGCGCCCTCGACCAGTCGCCGATCGACCACCACCCCACCGCCACAGCCTGTGCCCAGGATCACCGCAAAGGCCGTCCGGAATCCGGCAGCGGCCCCATCGACGGCTTCGGACAGGGCCAGGCAATTGGCGTCGTTGGCGACCCGAACGCGGCGCGAAAGGACCTGCTCCAGATCTTTCCCCGGCCGGCGGCCGTTCAACCAGACTGTATTGGCGTTGCGCACCAGACCAGAGGTCGGCGAGACCGAACCGGGCGCCCCCATGCCGACTGTTCCGCGAGCGTTGGTCGCAGTCTCCGTCTGGGCAATCAAATCACGGATGGCGATGATAGCGCTGTCATAGGAGGCAGGAGTCGGGGCGCGGAGACGCGAGAGATAGTCGCCTTCGGGCGTGAGCGCCGCGACTTCGATCTTGGTGCCGCCCAGGTCGACGCCAATGCGCATACCGCGCGTCGCTCTGCTCTCCGCGTCCAACGTTTCGTCCCCAGCCGTTCTTGGCCAAGACAAATCACAAGGCATTTATAAAAACAATTTGTTTTATTATTTACCCGGCTAATGATCCGGGCCGGTCGGGCGGTTGAGACGCTCGACTTTCCGGACGGCGAGCCGTGCCAGGAAGCGCTGCAAGCCAGGACCTACTTCCGGCGCCCCTCGGCGATCCGCCGCCGTGCCGCCGCCCGGCGGGCCTTCCAATTCTGGACGTAGGGAGCCGCGAACGTCCAGGCGAGCGTCGCCGCCAGGATCAGGACGATCGGAATCGCCAGCTTCAGATTCACGTGGACCTCCCCAAGTTTTCACCCAGATTAACCGGGGTCGTCGCACGGCTCAATTGCGCAAACCCGAGGCGGGGAGGGCCCGACCGGAGAAAGTTGCGCATACTCTCTCGGGGAACGCCTGGGTCACAGCGTCGTCATATCGTCTCGCCGGACTGGCGCATGGATATGCGCTTTTGCGCCTCGCCGTTTAAGCGCGCGCCCGGTGGGGTCTTGCCGAACGCCAGCCGGAACATTCTAGCCGCGTAGAGCGATAGCACCGGCAGCCCGCGAACTGTACGAGCATCCAGAAAGCTGGCTCTGCTCGAAGATGTCGGATGTGTTTTCCCTAGCGCAATTATTCAGCGAACCACTCTATGGTTCTTCAGTTGCGCAAATTGAGACATGTAACTTCTACCAGCCACGCAAAAATTCGCGCAAAAATTTTAGATATCATGATTGAAACAGTTTTTGCGCGAGCCGAAAACCAATACCCAAATCACGACACGGGAACTGCCCTTATCCCACCCGTGCCACTAGGCTGCGGACGAGTTTTCCATGATGGTCGCCATTTAAGTATGCCAGCCGATTGCGAGCGAACAGCATGGACGAACGCGAAGTATTGAGGCTAAACGCCTTGCGGGCCTACAGGGTGCTGGACACCGAGGCCGACGCCGCGATCGATCGCCTGGCGGGTCTGGCCGGCAACCTGTTTGCGACGCCCATAGCGCTGGTTTCGCTGGTTGATGAAGAGCGGCAGTGGTTCAAGGCCAAGGTGGGCCTGGAGGCGTCCGAGACGCCGCGCGATCAGGCCTTCTGCGCTCACGCTGTCACCATGGGTCCCGATGCGGTGATGGTGGTTGAAGACGCCACCCTGGACCCCCGTTTTGCGGGCAATCCCTTGGTCACGGGCGCGCCGGATATTCGCTTCTATGCCGGGGCGACCTTGACCACCAAGGACGGCCACAATCTTGGAACCCTCTGCGTCATCGATACCAAGCCGCGGCCGCGCCCCAGCGTCGCGGAGCTGGAGCGGCTTCAACTGCTCGCGCGCATTGTCGTCGACGAGTTTGAACTGGCGCGAGCCAACCGCCAGACTCGCGAAAAACAGCGCCTTCTTGAAATCGCCGAGGTCATGTCCGGGGTGGGCCAATGGCGGCTGGACCTGGTCTCCAACAAGGTAACTTGGTCCGATACGGTTTACGCTATCCACGGCGTTGACCGCCAAAGCTTCGACCCCGATCTCGACGACGCCGTGGCCTTTTATCATCCCGATGATCGCGCCATGGTCATGGGCCATTTGGCCCACGCGAGCCAGACCGGGGATGGCTTTGAGTTCCGCCTCCGACTGACGCGCGCCGACGGCGCCGTGCGCCACGTGATCTCGCGCGGGGTGTGCGAGCTGGACGATCACGGAAAGCCTGCCTCGATCATCGGCCTGTTCCAGGACATCACCGAGACCGTCGAGACCATCGCGAGCCTCAAACGCCGTCAGGAACGTTACCGGCTCGTGACCGAGCATGCCGGCGACGTCATCACGCGCTACGATTTCTCGGGCGGGGGCCGGTTCATCTCGCCTGCCGTCGAGAAGCTTCTGGGCTACAGCGTCGAGGAAACCATTGGTCTGACTGTGCCTTCGGCTCTGCATCCGGATGATGTTGAGCGGGTGATGTCGGTGTTCGACGCGATGTCGCGCGGCCTGGAACATAGCACCCTGCAGCACCGCTCGCGACACAAGCTGGGCCACTACGTCTGGGTGGAGTCAAACCTTCAACTGGTACGCGACGCGGCCGGCGCGCCCCAGGAAATCGTCTCGGTCTCGCGCGACGTCTCTGACCGCAAGGCCCTGGAGCTTGAGATGATTGCCGCCCGCGACGCGGCGCGCGAACAGGCCCAGCGAGCGCGCCTGGCCGAGGATATCGGCGGCGTCGGCTACTGGCGTTACGACCTGAAGGCCCTGGACCTGGATGTGTCGGCCAAGATGTTCGAAATCTATGGTCTGGAGCGCGTCGAACATCTGGCCATCGAGATGTTCCACGACAGTATCCATCCAGAGGAGCGGACCTGGACCATGGCCAGGATCGCTGAGCGCCTGAGGACAGGCGAGGCCGACTACAACGTCATCAACCGCATCGTCCGTCCGGACGGCGAGGAACGCTACATCTCCGGCAGCTCGATTATCGAGATGGGGTCCGACGGCGCGCCCGCTGTCATCATGGGCACGGTTCGCGACATCACTGACGAACGCCGTTTCCAGGCCGAATTGGCGGCCAGCGAAAGCCGCTATCGCTTGCTGGCCGACAACGCCAGCGACATGATCGCCGCCTTCGGCCCAGGGGGCGACATTCAATTCATCTCGCCCGCATGCCGCCCTATCCTCGGCTACGCCCCCGAGGAGATGGTCGGCCGCCGGGTCATCGACATGACCCACCCCGACGATGCGGCGATGTTGATGGTCTACTATGCCGAGTTGATCGCCAGCGGGCCCTCCGCGATCTCCGAGCCGTGCCAGTTTCGGGGGCGGCACAAAGACGGCCATTGGGTTTGGCTGGAAGGGCATCCCAAGCTGTTCTTCGACGCGGACACCGGCAAGCCTGCCGCGATCCAGGACGTCGTTCGCGACGTGACCCGCCGCAAGGCGCTGGAGCAGGCCCTGGAACTGGCTCGCGCCGAAGCCGAAGCCGCGGCGGTGGTGAAGGCCGAGTTTCTGTCGAACATGAGCCACGAACTGCGCACGCCCTTGACGGCCGTGCTGGGCTTCTCGCGGCTGATCGAGGATCAACCCGAACTCTCGCCGGCCACGCGCCGTTTCGTCGATCGCGTCTCCAACGCCGGCAAGGCGCTGATGTCGACGGTCAACGACATCCTGGACTTCTCCAAGCTCGAGGCCGGCCAGGTCGAGATCGTCGTCACCCCCAGCGACCCGCGACAAATCCTTGAAGACGCCATGGACCTCTTCTCGGGCCAGGCCCAGGAAAAGGGTCTGGACCTGGTGATGACCGGCTTGGACGGCCTGCCCTCGGGCCTGACCCTGGCCTCTGATCGGATCCGCCAGATCCTGCTCAACCTGATCGGCAACGCCGTGAAGTTCACCGACAGCGGCCGCGTGGAGCTGGCAGCCAAGTGGACGGCGCGAACCGGCCTGTTTCGGGTCGCCGTCACCGACAGCGGCGCGGGCATACCCGCCGATCGCCTGGATCAGCTTTTCAAGCGGTTTTCCCAGGTCGACGGCTCCTCCACCCGCAAGCACGGCGGGACAGGGTTGGGCTTGGCAATCTGCAAGGGGCTTGTCGACGCCATGGGCGGCCAGATCGGCGCCACCAGCCAGGCGGGACAAGGGTCTTGCTTCTGGTTCGAGCTTCCGGCCGCCAAGGTTTCGCTTGCTGGCGCAGGGACCGATTGCCAGGCGGCGGCGGTCATTCCAGAGGGTTGCCGCGTGCTGGTCGTCGACGACCGTGCGGTCAATCGCGATCTGGTCTGCGCGGTCCTGCGCGTCTTTGGCGCCGAGATGACGGAGGCGGCCGACGGCGAGACGGCGGTCGGGCTCGCCAGCGCCGAGCCGTTCGATGTGATCCTGATGGATCTGCGCATGCCGGGTATCGGCGGGGTGGAAGCGACCCGACAGATCCGTGAGGTCGCCCTCAATGGAAATGTGCCCATCATCGCCTTCTCTGCCGATGTGGGCGGCGCACTGCCCGAAGGCGTCTTTGACGGCATGGTCGCCAAGCCGCTTGATGCGCGGGCGCTGCTCACGGAGATCAATCGCGCCCTGTCTTACGAGTGGGAGGGCGAAGATGCCGCTTGAAGCGCGTCGGCGGCGAATCTTCATCGCGGAAGATGACCGCAATCTCCTGGAGCTGCTGACCACGCGGCTCAGCGTGGCGGGCTATGACACGGTCTTCGGGCGCGATGGATGGGAGGCCATCGACGGCATCCACAGTACGCGTCCGGACGCTATTATCCTGGACGTCAACATGCCCCGCCTGGACGGCTTTGGCGTCCTCCGCCACATCAGAAAAAGCCCCTTGGTGGCCAATATCCCGGTGATGATGCTGACCGCCCGCAATGCGCCCGGCGACGTCAAGGAAGCGCTGGCCCTGGGCGCGCGGGACTATCTCGCCAAGCCTTTCAGCGACGCCTTGCTTCTGGCGCGCGTGGCGCGGCTGCTGCGCGCCAGGCCTGTAGCGCCGATAGTGTCGTCAAAAGTGGTTTTGCTGTAGGGCGCCAAAAGATTTGGGGGGCGTCCCTTGGACGAAAGTGCGGTTCGCTTCGGCAACCAGGCCAGTCCAGCCAACGGCCCGCCCGTGGACCACCCAGGCGCCCGCTAATCGTCCATTGCAACATTGTCCGGCCCGATACGAAGTCACGGCTTGTCAGGGGCAACCAATTCTGTAGCGTCATGGCGTCACAGGAACGTTGAAGACATGCGACCTTCGCATCAGGTCCTCGTGCGCCGATCGGTTCAGTTCCACCTGAAAGATTGGTTCAACGAGTGAAGGCCTCCCGACCGTAAAGCGGTCGGGTCGCTGACGCCTGACGCGTCGCCAAGAGCCTGTCCTGGCCTGATCCGTCGTCGGCGCGCGCCCATGCGCGTGTCGCGTCGCGCCCCGACCCCTGCCTGTCATCACGAACATCAATCCGCGCGCGGCCTCTCGGGAGGAGCGTTCCGCGCGGCTGGGGGACTTCCTATGAAACCGCATCAAAACGACCTGGGCCATGTGCTCGGGGCGATACTCGCGCTTGGCCTGGCCACGCCCGTCCTGGCGCAGCAAGCGCCGGTCGCCGCCACGCCTGCCGTCACCGAAGAGATCCAGACGATCGAGGCCGTCACCGTCACGGGCACCCGGATCCAGGGGCTGGATCTGAAGGGGGCCGTTCAGGCCTACCAGATCGACCGGGCGACCATCGACGAGTCCGGGGCAACCTCGGTCATCGACCTGTTCTCGCAGCTCCCCGCCGCCGCCGGCGGGGGTGGCACCTTCTCGACCGCCAGCGCCGGGGCCCTGTCCAGCGACACGCCCGTCGGCGCGTCAGGCGTGTCGTTGCGCGGCCTGGGAACCAGCGCGACCCTGACCCTGATCAACGGTCGCCGCGCCTCGGTCAGCGCCTTCGCGCGAGGTCAGGAGTCGTTTATCGACGCCAGCGCTATCCCGCTGGCGGCGCTGGAGCGGGTTGAGGTCCTGCCCAACGGCGCCTCGGCTCTCTACGGTGCCGACGCCGTGGCCGGTGTCGTCAACTACGTTCTGCGCAAGGACTTCGAAGGCGCGGAAATGACCGCTTCTTACGGCGACTCCACCGCCGCCAGCGACGAGGGCCGGTTCAACGCCAATCTCGTCGTCGGCAAGGCCTTTGGCGATCATCACGTCACGGCCGTCATCGACTATTTCAAGCGCAACGCCTTCTATCTGCGCGACCGCGAGGCCTCGCGCGACTCGGTCCGTCCCAGCCAGCAAGGCTTCTATCCCAGCTTCAACGACCTCTATTTCATGACCAACGACCAGACCGAGGGCCCCGGAAACGGTGGCTGCGCGGCGGCCGATTTCAAGGTCGGCAATCTGGGCGAATACTGCCAGGTCAACAGCAACCGCTATGTCTCCTCGCAGGATCAGCAGGAAAGCCTGGGCGGCCTGATCACCCACGACTTTGCGATCAGCGACAACGTCTCCTGGTACAATGAACTTCTGTTCCAGCACACAGAGGCACGCGGAACGAGCTCGCCGGCGAACTTCTCCCGCGCACCGATTGATCCGGCCAATCCCAACTGGCCGGCCGCTTTGCAGGCTGACCTCGTCGCCGAAGGCCGCGTTCGCCGCTTCAGCTCGTACAACGGCTTTCCGATCTTTGCCTGGGGCAAGCTGATAGAGCCCCGCGCCGTCGAGGTGGAGTCCGACTCCTTCCGCTATGTCTCGGGCCTGAAGGGCAAGTTCGCCACAGGCTGGACCTATGACGCCGCCCTGCTGTTCGGCGGCAATGATCGCACCCAGAGCGGCCTGTCGGGCCTGATCCGGTCCAAAGCCTTCTATGACGCCAACCTCGGCAACCTCTGCAGCGACGGCTCCAGCGTAAAGCGGTGGAACGTCAATCTCAGCCGGCCCAGCGCCAGCTATGCGGGCGCCACCTGCGAGGCCGCCGGCAAGACCACGCTGTGGTACAATCCCTTCGGCGGCCAGACCACGCAGGCCGCCGGCCTGGACAAGCTGCTGGAGACCACGGCCGACCGCAAAGGGCGCTCGCGCACCTATTCGCTGGACGCCTCGACCTCGGGTGACCTCTTTACGCTGAGCGGGCGCACGGTGAAGGCGGCGTTGGGGGCGGAGTATCGTCGCGAGACCCTGCGCGACACGCCATCGGGCGAGGCCGTCGCCACGGCGTCCAATCCCGAGCCGATCCTGGGTTTCTCATCGACCAGCGCCCAGGCCGAGCGTGACCAGTGGGCGGTCTATGGCGAGCTCTATGTGCCTCTATCCGACCAGTTCGATGTGCAGCTGGCAGGTCGCTATGACCACTACGACGCGTTTGGCGGCGACTTCAATCCAAAGGTCTCCGCCCGGTTCAAGGCCTCCGATCTCCTGACCTTCCGGGCCAACTGGTCGACCTCGTTCCGCGCACCGTCCCTGGCCCAGAGCGGGGCGGGGGTGCTGCTCTCCAGCTATCGCGTCGACTGCAAGGCGACCCCGGCGGCCTGTAACGGCAATATCTCGGCCAGCGGCCAGTCCCTGCTCTCGGAAGACGTCGGCAACACCGACCTGAAGGCCGAGAACGCCGACACCTGGGGCGGCGGCCTGCTGTTTCAGCCCAATGCCGATATCGAGATCAAGCTCGACTACTGGAACATCAAGCACAAGAACCTGGTCGGGATCGCCGAGGACGACTTTATCCGTCGCGCTCTTGGTGGGGCTTTCCCGGTGACGGGGGCCGGTCTGCTGCCGACTGGGAAGCCAGGCCTGGAAGTGACCAATGGCTTTGTCACCGACGCCCACTTCCAGATCAGCAATCTGGGCTACCAGAAGACCAGTGGTCTGGACTTCTCCTACACCCAGTATTTGCCGGAAAGCGATGCGGGCAAGTTCACCCTGACCTTCGACGCCACCCACCTGATCGACTTTGATCGCAAGGCCTCGAGTGGTGCGGTGGTCGAGAAACTGGCCGGCGACTACCTCTATCCGCGCTTCCTGGCCAATGCCCGCCTGCGCTGGAAGCTCAATGACTGGCGCGCCTCAGTCGGCGCCCGCTATGTCAGCGAGTACAAGGATGACCCTGACACCCGAACCCTTGCTGCGGTTGGCCTGCCGGCCACGGCCCAGGTCAAGGTTGATAGCTCCGTCACTGTCGACACCAGCCTGAGCTACGATTTTGGTCCGCACAGCTTCGTGCAGCTCAATATCAGGAACCTGCTGGACGAGACCCCGCCTCGGGTCCTGGGGTCCAGCGCCAATGTCGATCTCTACAATCATGATCTGGTGGGGCGTTTTGCGACGATCCGCCTGACTCATCGCTTCTGACCCTGGCGTCGCCGCCGCTTCGGGCCTTCGCGCCCGAAGCGGCGGCCTTTTCCGAGACCTGTCCATGGCCCCGCCCAATTCCGAGTCCGATCCCTCGCCGCCTGCGATCAAGAGCAAGATCCCGGACACCTTCCTGATCCTGCTGATCCTGGCGCTGGCGGCC
Source organism: Caulobacter sp. (assembly GCA_031415995.1). Lineage (GTDB taxonomy): Bacteria > Pseudomonadota > Alphaproteobacteria > Caulobacterales > Caulobacteraceae > Caulobacter. The sequence continues at coordinate 91,401 of JANOSS010000044.1, forward strand.
TATGCCAGCACCTGGCTGTTTGCGCCCGGTCGGTTCGGGTTGGCGCCGTCCGGCCGCATCGACCCGGCGGCCTATGCCGCCGCCGCCCAGCCGAAGGGCGCACCGATCTTCGGCTCTGAGGGCCATGTCGGCCTATTGAACTTCCCGTTCGAGGGCCTGGTCACCGGCGATCGCGGCTCGGCCACCGTGGGGCTGATGGCGTTCATCCTGGTGATCGGCGGCGTGTTCGGCGTCATCATGCGCACCGGCGCCGTTGACCGTGCCCTGACCGGCCTGATCGGCAACCCGGCCAATCCCAAATCAAAGCCGAACGAGCTTTTGATCCTCGGCCTGTTCGCGGCCTTTTCCCTGGCCGGCGCCGTGTTTGGCATGAGCGAAGAGGCTATCGCCATCAGCCTGATCGTCACGCCGGTGCTGGTGCGCAGCGGCTATGACTCCATTACCGGGATGCTGACCTGCTACGTCGCCACCCAGATCGGCTTTTCGGCCTCGTGGATGAATCCTTTCGGCCTGGTCATCGCCCAGAGCATTTCGGGCCTGCCGGTTCTGTCGGGGATGGGCCTGCGGATCGTCATGTGGCTGGTCTTTACCGGCGCGGGCCTGGCCTATCTGTGGTGGTACGCCCGCCGGGTCCGTCTGACACCGACCCTGTCAAAGGCCTATGCCTCCGACGCGCTCTGGCGCGACAAGGCGAGCGTCGGCGCGGTTGGGCGGTTCGGGGCCGGCGACGCCATCATTCTGGTTCTTCTGCTGCTGACTGTGGCCTGGGTGGCTTGGGGCGTTGTCGCCAAGGGCTACTATCTGGCCGAGATCGCCGCCCAGTTCTTCGCGCTGGGCCTCGCGGCGGGCCTGGTTGGCCGTGTGTTCAAACTGGGCGGGGTCGACGCCAACGACCTGGTGCGGGCTTTCAGCGACGGCGCGGCCCAGCTGGCCCCTGCCGCCCTGGTGGTCGGCATCGCCAAGGGGATCATCCTGATGCTCGGTGGCGACAAGCCCGACCAGTGGAGCCTGCTCAACGCCCTGCTGCACGAGATGAGCGGCCTGACCGCGCTTCTGCCCACTTGGGCGACGGCCTGGGGCATGCTGGGCTTTCAGAGCGCGATCAATCTGCTGATCGTTTCGGGCTCTGGCCAGGCGGCCCTGACCATGCCCCTGATGGCGCCTCTGTCTGACCTGTCGGGCGTCACGCGCCAGACCGCCGTGCTGGCCTTCCAGCTGGGCGATGGCCTGACCAACATCATCGCCCCGACTTCGGCGTCCCTGATGGGCTGCCTGGCGGCCGGGCGTCTGGGCTTTTCAACTTGGCTGGCCTTCATCTGGAAGCCGCTGGCCGGTCTGCTCGTGATGGCGGCGGCCTTCGTGCTGGTCGCCCAACTGATCGGATACCGCTGATGCGCGGCTTGCTGATCTTGCTGCTGGGCGGCCTGATCGCAGGTCCCGCCGCCGCGCAGGGCGGGACCCTGGTCATCGTCGGCGGGGCGCTGTCGCGCGACAACGACGCCGTTCACGCCGCCTTCATCGACGCCGCCAGGGCGCATTCGCCGCCAGGCGTTGCGCCGCGCTTCCTGATCATTCCGGCAGCCTCGGGCGCGCCCAGCGACTCGGCCCAGGCCTTCGCCCAGCAGCTGATGCGTCGCGGCGTCAGCGCCGATCAGATTGCTGTGGCCAGGGTCGCCGTGCGCGATGATCCAGGTACGGCCGATATCGACGAGTCGCGCTGGGCGGCGGGGGGCTCGGCGCCGGAGGAGGTGGCCAAGGCCGCCCAGGCTGACGGCGTATGGTTCGTGGGCGGTGATCAGGCTCGCATCGTCGCGACCCTGAAGACAGCAAACGGCGACGACACGCCACTGCTGAAGACCCTGCGCGTCCGGCTCGCCCAGGGGGCCGCAGTGGGCGGAACCAGCGCCGGCGCGGCGATCATGAGCGAGGCCATGATTCTGCAGGGCGACAGCCTGCCCGCCCTGTTGCGGCCGTTGGGCGCGACCGAGACGGCGGATGGCGAGGCCCTGGCGATGGGCCGAGGGCTGGGCTTCTTCACCGGCGGTCTGGTCGACCAGCACTTTGATCGCCGGGCGCGCCTGGGGCGCCTGGCGCGGGCGGTCGCGACCCTGCCGGTCAGCCAGCGCATCGGCTTCGGGATCGACGAGAACACGGCCCTGGTCGTTGATCTGGCGACGCGCAGCGCCAGGGCGATCGGCGCAGGCGGGGTTACCATCCTTGACGAGCGTTCGGCCCTGATCGATATCCGGGACAGCGCGCTTCACCTGCGGCAAGCCCATCTGCATCTCATCAGCGGCGGCGATGGGGTGGATCTGGCGACCCTGGCTGTGACCCCTGCCGGCTACAAGCAACGGCTCAAGCCCTCCGCGTCGGCGACGGCCCGTCTTCGCGTCGCCGAAGGGCTGGCCGCGCCGGCTCAGCGCCTGGACGCCTGGCTGGCCGAGGATCTGGTTGGGGTGGCCGCCTCCAGCCGCATCGAACGCCCGTCCTTCTTGCCCGGCGGCGCAGGCATACGCTTTGGCTTTGCCCGCACGCCGTCCTCTGCTGCGTATCAGGGCCGCGACGCCCAAGGCCGCGATCGCGACACGATCGTCGACGTGGCCTTTGACGTCTCTCCCGTCCATGTCGTTTTCAGACCGTAGGTTACAGATGAGCTCAATCCCCCATGTGATCGCCTTGCACGGCGGCGCGGGCGTTATTCCCGGACGCGACTACCGCGAGGCGACCGACCACCTCCGCGATCTGGCGGCGCGCATGTCCGCGCAACTGGCCGACGGACTGTCGGCCGTTGATGCGGTTGAGATCGCGGTGATCGAGATGGAGGCCAGCGGTCTCTTCGTGGCCGGGCGCGGCTCGGCGCCCAACGCCTGTGGGCTTGTCGAGATGGACGCCTCGATCATGGACGGTGCGCGCCGCAAGGCCGGAGCCGTATGCGCCATTCGCGACGCCGCCAGCCCGATCGCGGCGGCCCGCCGGGTGATGGAGGCCACGCCCCATGTCCTGCTGGCCGGGCAGGGCGCATCCGATTTCGCCCGTCAGCAGGGCCTGACGCAGATCATGGATCCGGCAAGCTTCTTCCGGATGCCCGTCGGGATAACCGCCGCCGATATTGAAGCTGAAACCCAGGCTCTGGCGCACGGCACGGTCGGCGCGGCCGCTCTTGATCTGACTGGCGCCCTGGCTGCAGCGACATCGACCGGCGGGGTGTTTGGCAAAAGGCCGGGCAGGGTGGGCGACACGCCCATACCCGGGGCCGGGGTCTGGGCCGACGAGGAGGTCGCCGTGTCATGCACGGGCGTCGGCGAATTCTTCATCCTGACGGCTGCGGCCTTTGATGTGTCCGCGCGACGACGCTATCTCGGCGAGTCCCTGGAGGACGCCTGTCAGGGTATGATCGACAGCGTCGGCAGGCTGGGCGGCGACGGCGGCGTCATCGCTGTCAATCGCGCCGGCCAGGTCGCGTTTGTCTTCAACTCTCCCGGTTTGAAGCGGGCGGCAGCCGGTTCAGGGTTCGAAGCCTGGGCGCAAGTCTAGGGCATCGGACGCTGCTCTGGCGCAACACCACACATGCTGTGGGGCCCGGAAGGGACTCGAACCCCTGACCTTCGCTTTAGGAAAGCGCTGCTCTATCCTGCTGAGCTACCGGGCCGCGCGCGCCGTGCGGGCGCAGGGTCAATAGCGCAGGATGGCGGGCTTGCGAACCCCGCCTGAGAAGGGAAGGCCATCGAGCTGCTGGCCCGTCTGAAGTCAATAGGCGTGCAGGTTCTGATCGCCATCGCGCTGGGCATTCTGGTCGGGGCGCTGTGGCCGACGATCTGGGGTGGCGCTGAAGCCGCTGGGCGGCTCTACGCCTCGCTCAACGTGTCGCTTGAGCGTCGCACTTTCCTGCTGCGCGAACTGGATCACCGGGTGAGGAACACCCTGGCCTGGGTGCAGTCGATCGCCAGCCAGACCCTGCGCCCCAAAGAAAAACGCCCTCCGCCGCGAGGCGAAGGGCGTCGAATCTTCAAACGCCGAAGCGTGTGATCAGGCGGCGACCGAGGCCTTGACCAGCGACTTGGTCAGGATGCCGATCGCGGCGTCGCGGTCGATGCGCTCAATGGCCGCCACTTCGCGGGCCATGCGGTCCAGGGCCGATTCATAGAGCTGGCGCTCGGAATAGGACTGTTCGGGCTGGTTCTCGGCGCGGTGCAGGTCGCGGACGACCTCGGCGATCGAGATCAGGTCGCCCGAATTGATCTTGGCTTCGTATTCCTGGGCGCGACGCGACCACATGGTGCGCTTGACGCGGGCCCGGCCCTTCAGGGTGGTCAAGGCCTGCGACACCACATTGCCTTCGGCCAGCGGGCGAAGACCCGCCGTCTTGGCCTTCTTGGTCGGCACGCGCAGGGTCATTTTCTCGTGGTCGAAGGTGATGATGTAGACTTCGAGCGACATCCCGGCCACTTCCTGGGTCTCGACACCCTGGATGCTGCCCACGCCGTGCGCGGGATAGACGACGTGATCGCCAACCGAGAATTCCAGACCGCTCTTGCTCATGTTCGTCCTCATCAATGCGAGCCCAGGGGGCCCGGAACACCGTCACTCCAGATCTGTCCAT
>JANOSS010000045.1:0-7085 GCA_031415995.1 Caulobacter sp.
GACTCCAATGGAGATTCGCGAAGGGCTCACCTTCGACGACGTTTTGCTCGAACCCGGTCCATCCGACGTCATGCCGACCCAGGTGACGACCGAGACCAAGTTCACGCGTGAAATCAGTCTGAACATCCCGCTCGTGTCCGCCGCCATGGACACGGTCACCGAAAGCCGCCTCGCCATCGCCATGGCTCAGGCCGGCGGAATGGGAATCCTGCATCGCAATCTGACCGTCGACGAGCAAGCCGACCACGTGCGCGAAGTGAAGCGCTACGAGAGCGGCATGGTCATCAATCCGCTGACCATTCACCCCGACACCACCCTGGCCGAGGTCCGCGAGATCACGGCCCGTCGCAAGATCTCGGGCTTCCCGGTGGTCGAGCGCGGCTCGGGCAAGCTGGTCGGTATCCTGACCAACCGCGACATGCGCTTCGAGGGGGACGACAAGGTCCCGGCCTCGGCGATCATGACCCGCGAGAACCTGATCACGGTGCGCGAAGGCGTCGATCCTCGCGAGGCGCGCGAGCTGCTGCGCAAGCACAAGATCGAGCGTCTGATTGTTGTCGACGACGGCTACCACGCCGTCGGCCTGATCACAGTCAAGGACATCGAGAAGGCCCAGGCGCACCCCCTGGCGGCCAAGGACGACAAGGGCCGACTGTTGGTCGGCGCGGCCTCGACCGTCGGCGACGCCGGCTTCGAGCGGTCTATGGGCTTGGTGGACGCCGGCGTCGACGTCGTGGTCATCGACACCGCCCACGGCCACTCCAGCCAGGTCGCAGCGGCCGTCAGCCGACTTAAGCGTGAGGTTAACCGCGTCCAGATCGTGGCCGGCAACATCGCCACCTATGACGCTGCTCGGTCACTGATCGACGCCGGCGCCGACGCGGTGAAGGTCGGTATCGGGCCTGGTTCGATCTGCACCACCCGCATCGTCGCGGGCGTCGGCGTGCCGCAACTGACCGCGATCATGGAGGCCGTCCGCGCCGCCAGGGAAAGCGGAACGCCGGTCATCGCCGACGGCGGCATCAAGTACTCCGGCGACCTGGCCAAGGCCATCGCCGCCGGCGCCAGCACGGCCATGATGGGTTCGATGTTCGCCGGCACTGAAGAGGCACCCGGCGAGGTGTTCCTGTACCAGGGCCGCTCTTACAAGAGCTATCGCGGCATGGGTTCGGTGGGGGCCATGGCCCGCGGCTCGGCCGATCGTTACTTCCAGAAGGAAGTCACCGACAGCTTCAAGCTGGTGCCGGAAGGCATCGAGGGTCAGACGCCGTTCAAGGGCGCCATCGCTCCGGTGCTGCACCAGCTGGTCGGCGGTCTTCGCGCCGCCATGGGCTATGTCGGTGCCCCAACGATTGCCGAGTTCCAGAGCCGCGCCCGCTTTGTGCGCATCACCGGCGCGGGCCTGCGGGAGAGCCACGTCCACGACGTGATGATCACGCGCGAGGCGCCCAACTATCCGAGCGCGGTCTAGATCATGCGGGTCGCCATCGAACTTCAGCTCCTCGCCGTCGCGGTCCTGATCGGACTGGTCCACCTGCTGTGGGCCAGCGCCGCCGCCCAACCGCAGCGGGGTCTGAAGTGGAATGTTGGCCCGCGCGACACGCCTGTAACACTCACCGGCATGGCCGGCCGGCTGGGTCGCGCGTCCGCCAATTTCCGGGAGACATTCCCGCTCTTCGCCGCCGCCGTTCTGGCCGTCTATCTGTCCGGTCGCATCGGCTTCATCTCGGCCCATGGCGCTCTGCTCTATGTCGTGGCGCGGGCGATCTACTTGCCGCTTTACGCCTTCGGTGTCCCTGTCGCGCGCAGCCTTGTGTGGGTGGCGTCGATGATTGGTCTTGGGATGGTCCTTGCGGCCATGGTGGTCTGAGACCATGCGGGACGGTGGACGGATTTCAGCCGCGATCGAGGTTCTGGCCGAGATCGAGGCGCGGCATTTTCCGGTAAAGATGGCGCTCAAGCGCTGGGGCGAAAGCGCCCGCTATGCCGGCTCCAAGGACCGGGCCTTCGTGTCCGGCCTGGTGCTGGACGCCCTGCGTCGCAAGCGCTCCCTGGGCTTCATGATGGGCGACAGCTCCGCGCGCGGCGTGGTGTTGGGCGTTCTGGCCCATGTCTGGGGCTGGTCGCCCGAACGCGTTGCTGAAGCGGCGGGCGAGGAGCATGGCGCGGGTGCGCTGGCCGAGTCAGAGATCAAGGCCCTGACGTCGCCGGCCTCGCTGGATGACGCGCCAGCGCCGGTGGCCGGCGACTATCCCGACTGGCTTGAGCCCTTCCTGGCCCGAGCCTTGGCCGACTGCGTTCGCAGCGAGATGGCGGCCCTGTCGCAACGGGCCCCCGTCGATCTGCGGATCAACACCATCAAGACCGATGCCGAGCGGGGTGCCAAGGCTGTCGCCCTGATCGGCGGCGAGCCGGCCGGCGTGCTGGAAAACGCCTTCCGTATTCCGGCGCCCCAGGCCGCTGACCGGACACCCTCGGTGGAGGCGGTTCCGGCCTTCTCCAAGGGCTGGTTCGAGGTACAGGACCTCGGCTCCCAGATCGCCGCCGCAGTGGCCGGCGAGATCAAGGGCAAGCAGGTGCTGGACTTCTGCGCCGGCGGCGGCGGCAAGACCCTGGCCCTGGCGGCCGCGATGGGCAACACCGGCCAGATCTTCGCCCATGACAGCGACGCCCGGCGCCTGGCCGACACCATCCGTCGCAGCCAGAGAGCAGGGGTTCGCAACCTGCAGATCCGCTCGCCGATCGAAGCCGAACCCCTGAAGGGCCTTGAGGGCAAGCTGGACGTTGTCTTCGTCGATGCGCCCTGCACAGGCTCGGGCACCTGGCGCCGCCACCCTGACGCCAAGTGGCGTCTGTCGCCCGACCAGTTGGCCAAGCGCCAGATCGAACAGGACAGCGTGCTGATCGACGCCGCCGACTTCGTGAAGCCGGGTGGACGGCTGGTCTATGTGACCTGCTCGCTGCTGGTCGAGGAGAACGAGGACCGCGTCGCCGCCTTCCTGGCCCGCCGGCCCGACTTCGCCGTCAAGCCGGTGGCTCTCGAGGCCGTCGCCGAGCACGTGACCTCGGAGGGCTTCCTGCGCCTGACCCCGCACACCGCCGGCACGGACGGCTTCTTCGCCGCCGTACTGGAACGAACCTAGAAACCCTTCTCCCCTTGCGGGAGAAGGTGGCCGCGTAGCGGTCGGATGAGGGGTTTCCCGGCGCTGGACCAGCGGCCGACCGTCCGACGCCGGTGCGACCCCTCATCCGTCGGCCATGGCCGACACCTTCTCCCGCAAGGGGAGACGGAAGACATTCGAACGCCGGAGACTCATCGCCCATGACCGCCCCTGCCCACCACCAGCGCGTTCTGATCGTCGATTTCGGCAGCCAGGTGACCCAGCTGATCGCCCGCCGGGTGCGCGAGGCGGGGGTGTATTGCGAGATCCATCCGTTCGACAAGGCCGAGGCCATTGTCGACTACTACGCCCCCTCGGCCATCATCCTGTCGGGCGGCCCCGCCAGCGTGCTGGAGGCCGACAGTCCCCGTATCGGCAAGAAGCTGTTCGATCTGGGCGTGCCCCTGCTCGCCATCTGCTATGGCCAACAACTGCTTTGCGACGTGCTGGGCGGCAAGGTCGAGGGCGGCCACGCCGGCGAGTTCGGTCGCGCTGAACTGACCATCGGCAAGCAAGGCCCGCTCTTCGAAGGCCTGGCCGGCGTCGGCGAGCTGGAAACCGTCTGGATGAGCCACGGCGACCGCGTCACCGCCATTCCCGAGGGTTTCGAGGTCATCGCTACCTCCAACGGTGCCCCGTTTGCGGCCATCGCTGACGATGCGCGCAAGATCTACGCGGTGCAGTTCCACCCCGAGGTGGTCCACACGGTCAACGGCACGCAGGTCTATCGCAACTTCCTGAAGCTGGCCGGCCTGAAGGGCGACTGGACCATGGCGTCGTTCCGCCAGGAAATGGTCAGCAAGATCCGCGCCCAGGTCGGCGCTGGCAAGGTCATCTGCGGCCTGTCGGGCGGCGTCGACAGCTCGGTCGCGGCCGTGCTGATCCATGAGGCGATCGGCGACCAGCTGACCTGCGTCTTCGTCGATACCGGCCTGCTGCGCCACAACGAGGCCGACCAGGTCGTGACCCTGTTCCGCGACCACTACAACATCCCGCTGGTCCACGTGGACGCCGGGGCCGAGTTCCTGGGCGCGCTCGCGGGCGTCTGCGACCCCGAGACCAAGCGCAAGATCATCGGCGGCAAGTTCATCGACATCTTCGACCGCGAAGCGGCCAAGATCGACGGCGCCGACTTCCTGGCCCAGGGCACGCTCTATCCCGACGTTGTCGAAAGCGTCTCGGCGCGCGGCGGCCCGTCGGCAGTGATCAAGAGCCACCACAATGTCGGCGGTTTGCCTGACTTCATGAAGCTGAAGCTGGTCGAGCCTTTGCGCGAGCTTTTCAAGGACGAGGTCCGCGCCTTGGGCGTCGAGCTGGGCCTGGCTCCCGCCTTCGTCGGCCGCCACCCGTTCCCCGGCCCGGGCCTGGCCATCCGCATCCCTGGCGAGATCACGCCCGAAAAGGTCGCGGTGCTGCAACAGGCCGACGCCATCTATCTGGAAGCCATCCGCGAGGCCGGCCTTTACGACAAGATCTGGCAGGCCTTCGCTGTGCTGCTGCCGGTCAAGACCGTCGGCGTCATGGGCGACGCCCGCACCTATGAGAACGTCCTGGCCCTGCGCGCCGTGACCTCCACCGATGGCATGACGGCTGACTTTTTCGAATTTCCATGGGACGTGCTGGGCAAGACCGCCACACGGATCATTAATGAGGTCCGGGGCGTCAACCGCGTCGTTTATGACGTGACGTCGAAGCCGCCCGGCACGATTGAGTGGGAATGACGGGGCGTCGTTTCAGGGAAGCCTCGGCACGCCTGGTCTAGGACCCCGCCAACGTCAAACCCTGAGAACAGGAGCGGTTGCCGGACCGCTTACAACCAAGACCGCCGACCGGTTCTGGCGGACAAGGACGCCGTCCTTGCCCGCCGAAATCCAAACCGGCTCGGGTCCAACGGACCTAAGCGACCACGGCTTTCTTCAGGCGATCAATTCGTACGCCGGCAGGGTCAGGAACTCCTCCAGCGTCTCGGACAGGGCCATCCGTGAGAACAGCAGGGCGGCGTCTTCCAGGCGCGGCGAGGAGAAATCGCGGCGCAGCCCGTCCATCTCGTCGGTCAGCAGGCTGATGAACAGTTGCGAGGTGATCTCGCGACCGTCGTCGAGATCGGCTCCCAGCTTGATCCACTGCCACAGCTGGGTGCGGCAGATCTCGGCCGTGGCCGCGTCTTCCATCAGGTTGTAGAGCGGCACCGCGCCCCGGCCTTCGATCCAGGCCTGGGTATAACGGACGCCAACCCGGATGTTCTCGCGCACGCCCGCCTCGGTCCGGACGCCCTCGTGCAGTTCCAGCATCTGGGGCTGGGTGATGGTCAGGTCGGACAGGCGCTTGTCTAGCTGGTTTGGCGTCGGCATCAGGCGGTCAAACACCTCCATGGCCACGGGGACCAGATCGGGGTGAGCGACCCAGGTGCCGTCGTGACCGGCGCCGGCCTCGCGTTCCTTGTCTGCGCGAACCTTGGCGAAGGCGGCCTGGTTGGCGGTCTCGTCGCCCTTGATCGGGATCTGGGCCGCCATGCCTCCCATGGCGAAAGCAGCGCGACGGTGGCAGGTCTGGATCAGCTTCAGCGAATAGGCGCCCAGGAAGGCCTTGCCCATCACCATGGCCGAGCGGTCCGGGGTCAGGAAGTCGGGGCGACGGCCCAGGCGCTTGATGAACGAGAAGATGTAGTCCCAGCGGCCGCAGTTGAGGCCGGCTATGTGGTCGCGCAGTTCAAAGATGATTTCGTCCATCTCGAAGGCTGCGGGGATGGTCTCGATCAGCACCGTGGCCTTGATCGTGCCATTGGAGATGCCCAGCGCGGCCTGGGCGTGAACAAAGACCTCGTTCCACAGGCGCGCCTCCAGGTGGCTCTCCAGCTTGGGCAGGTAGAAGTAGGGGCCGGAGCCTTGCGCCAGAGACGCCTTGGCGTTGTGGAAGAAGTACAGGCCGAAATCGAACAAGGCCCCGCTGACGGGCAGGCCATCGACCTCCATGTGGCGTTCAGGCAGATGCCAGCCACGAGGACGAATGACCAGGACGGCGGGGTTGGCCCCCAGCGCGTAGCTCTTGCCGGACTTGGGATCCACATGGGTCAGCGCGCCGGCCCAGCGGTCCTTCAGGTTGACCTGGCCTTCGATCAGGTTGGTCCAGGTCGGAGAGGTGGCGTCTTCGAAGTCGGCCATGAACACCTTGGCCCCACAGTTGAGGGCGTTGATGATCATCTTGCGATCGACGGGACCGGTGATCTCGACGCGGCGGTCTTGCAGGTCCGCCGGGACCGGGGCCACGGTCCAGTCGCCCGACCGGACGTCGGCTGTTTCGGCCAGGAAGTCCGGAGCTTCGCCGGCGTCGAAGAGGGCCTGGCGAGCGACCCGCGCCGCCAGCAGTTCACGACGACGCGCGTCGAACCGACGGTGCAGGTCAGCCACGAAGGCCAGGGCCTCCGGCGTCAGGATCTCTGCCGCGCGACCCTCGACAGGGCCTTTGATCTCAATGTGGGCGGCGATGTCGAGGGGCATGGAGAGATCCTGTAGTCAGAAGTCGTCGTTGTGGCCGTTAGGATAGGATCAGGCGCTCTCTTGCGCGCCCTTGGGTCGGACCGTGGGAACAATCTGGTCGCCCCAGTTGCCCGCGCCGTCATGGAAGCGGGACGAGCGAACCAGTTCCACCGAATAGCCGGCGTCGATGGCGCGGCGCACCGCTTCGTTCAGACGGTGCGAGGCTTCCGCCACCCGGTCGACCGCGCGTTCCTGCGCGGTCGGGTTGGGCATAGCGGCGGGGGTGAAGGCGGGAGCAGACATAGGGCAGTCCTCCTATCGGTGGGGTTGGTGGCGACCGATTAGGCCGCGCCGACAATTCCAAGGAGCGTTGTTAAGAGCATGCCGCCACCGTCGGCGCCCGGCATAATAAGTTTTGCAATGTAACCCGCCAAAAATCCCAAGACCA
>JANOSS010000046.1:0-23015 GCA_031415995.1 Caulobacter sp.
GGCCCCCTCAGTCGCTCCGCGACAGCTCCCCCAGAGGGGGAGGATCGCAGATCGCCGACTCATGAGATCGTCAGGCTCTCGCGGCATGGTCCTGCCCGAACCAATCTGGGGAACCCTATGAAACCGCCGATCAAGCGCCTGTCCGACCTCAAGCCCGCCACCCAGGCCGAGGTCTACGCGCGCGCTACGCCCAAGGCCTCGCGCCGCAAGACCGCCAAGGTCCTGACTCCTGCGGAGAAGGCGGCGTTTCTGGCGTCGCGGCCGGATTTGGCGGGGAAGTCTTGAGTGGGCCGGTCGCTGCCGCGCATTGCTTGAGTTTTCAGGCCCCCATGAGCGCACTGCTCAGCGGTACAGCCGCCCTCTGCTATCGGTCAGGGCCAGCTAGGTCAGGTCCGCTGGGACGCTGCGTAAATGGCTTTGGCTTCTTTCAAGTCGATGCGTGCTTTCATGCCCATCTTCTCTAACAAGTGGAGGAAGTTGCCGCCGTCTATCAACGTGATTGGCTTTCCTTGAGCGAACTTCCTTGCGTCCGGTCCGTACTGCGAAGTCGTAACCAAGATCCCCTTTGAAGCACCCTCGTTCACCACTGTCCCATAGAGATCGCGCACCGCGCTAACATCCACGGTGTTGGTGTATCGCTTTGCTTGGATAATGATTTTTCCGCCGCGGATCGGGTCTGGATCATGGACGATCGCATCAACACCACCGTCGCGGCTTGCCTGAGTCACTCGAACTTCCGTGCCCGCGGACGAGAACTCGTGCTCAAATACCTGACGCACCAAGTGCTCAAAGTCGGACCAGTCCATCGCAGCAATGTTGACCCCGGCTTCCATTGTTCCTGCAACGTCCTGGCTTGTGATGAAGCGGCTATCTTCGAGCTTGCGGGTTTCGAGAGGCGCGACCGGCGCCAGCCCAATTAGCTTCGAGGCCGCGACGCCCTTCAGAGCTTTGAAGCACTCTTTGGGATCAACGCGTTGCAGGTCGACGCGCTCAAAGTCGATCCGATTGACGCCGATAGTTAGAATGCAGGTTCGATCATCCATGCCGGTGGATTTCACGATGTGATCCACCCACCCGTTGAGGGTTACCCGCTCAATGTAGCACTCTGGATCTGAAGAGAGCGCGATATGCAGCAGGGTTAAGGCAGCCCGATAGAGGGTAGCGTCGTAGAGCTTGTTCTGTTCGCTTTCCGAAAAGTGCTTTTCCACCAGTTCGTTGCGCGACTGGACAAATCGCACTTCCTTCAGGGTGGGCATTTCGTCTGGAGAAGGGAGGATGTAGTCGATCACGCAGGACTTGGTCGTGCTGCTATACTCGATCTCAAACTCAGTGCTGAAAGGTTCGGGAAGGTGCGCAAGTAGGAAAGCAAAGCTTAGGCGATTTTCGATTCCTTCCGGGTCTCCTGTGCCAATCTGGGCCTCTAAGTGAGAAATTCCGTCATTGTGCTTGTGTTGAGAGTCGAAATGTTCGCACTCACGTGATTGATGGGCATCGAATTCTGCTTGATAGGCCTCGAGTTTTTCTCTGTTTATGGCCCGGACATGTTCTAGCTTGTCTCGCCATAGAGCTAGATTCATGGTGTTCTGGCTCGCTGCAAGCGCGACCCCTTTCCCATGCCGTCTGATCGCCCCCTCACGCAGAGGCTTGAAGAATTTCTCGATCAACGTGATCTGCAAAGCCGGGGCACTGATGGGTTCCGGTGCTTCCGGTTCTGCCACATACTCGGGTAGTGCGGGATCTGGCTCGGAAAATGGGGTGTTCAAGATTAGTGCCGGCCAATTCAAGGCGTGGCTTTTTGAAGTCAGCTTGAGCAAGTTCGACAAGCCGTCAAGCGCGGCTTCGGCGGCAGCGGTGCGTTCTTGCGCTTCGAACTTTCCCATGAAGATGCCCTGGAGACGGTTCGAGCGATCAACAACGCGCGACCACTCGGCGTCCCATTGTGCACATTGGGCGTCGGCACGCTGTTTCACGACCCACTCGTCGTTACCCTTGATGCATCGGTATTTGTTTAGGCCGCTATGCTGAACTTCGATCTGATACATGTTCGCCCCCGCAACTCATCGGTGCAAGGTTGAACCTTTCTCGGGAACTGGCAAGCGATCGCCGACTATCAACCGGCTGATGTGTGCTTGGAGCCCATCCCAACCATCCGCGTCCGCAAACCTACCTTCTCCGACGTCTTGTTGAACTTCTCCGCCACCGCCCGGTCCAGGTCGATGCCCAGCTGCATGGCGATCAGGTCGGCGCAGATGATGACGTCGGCCAGTTCTTCGGCGAGGTCGGCGACGCTGGCCCGCGACCCGGCAATGCCCATGCGCTCGCGTTCCAGCTTCTTGATCAGGTTGCAGGCCTCGCCCACCTCGCCGGCCAGTTCGTTGCCGCGATAAGAGAGGGTGATCTGGCCGTCGGTATCCCACTCGGCCTGTCGGGCCAGGTTGGCGGCGCGCAGGGTGGGGTAGGGGGCGTCGCTCATCGTCAGGCCCCGTCGAGAATGCGGCGGACGGCGGCGCGCAACACCTCGGACGCCTTCTCGATGCTCAGCCCCTGCTCGCGGCGCAGCCGGGACCAGGCCTCGAAGCTGAGCAGCAGGTCCAGGGTCTCGACCTTCAGCGGGTCATCGGCCAGCGGCGGGCGAAGCTCGCGCACCAAGATCTGGCGCAGGACGATCACCAGCTTGCCGCTGTCCTGGCTGAGGAAGCGCGAGCGGTGGCGATAGGCTTCCGAGGCGTGCTTGAAGGGCGCGATCCGCTCGAAGGCGAAGGCGCGGCGGTCAACCAGTTCGAGGATGCGGTCCTTCCAGTCGGTCGAGCGGAACGGGGTGTGGACCACGGCGTGCAGCTCGTCCTCGATGGCGACGGACATCTCGCTGTAGAGGCTGTCCATGTCCTTGAAGTGCCGGAACACGGTGCGCAGGCCCACATCGGCGCGGGCCGCCACCTGCTCGGCGCTGGGCGACATGTCGCCCGTACGGATGATCTCCAGCATGGCGTCAACGATGCTGGCGCGGTTGGTCTGGCCGCGACGGCGACGGCCATCGGTCTGCTGCGCCGACTTGTCGGTCGCCATGCTTGCTTCTTGCGTCACGCAACCCCGCCAGACAAATCAGCTCCAGATTTCCTTAAGGCGCGGCGCTGCCTGGCGCCAGTGTTCACGCGAACAGCGGCGCGCAGCCGGTGGCCTCCATCAGGTCGTCGACCACGGCCTGGTCCGGCGCGTCCAGCGCCTCGCGGGCCTCGCGCAACCAACCCAGGCACTTGGCCTGGTAGGGGAAGGGCGGCTGGGTCCAGGTCTGGCCGTCGACCGTGGTCTCCACAGCGGACGCGCCCGTCATCACCGCCCGGGCGTTGGCCAGCATGACGGGCGGATAGACCCGGCCGATCTGGACGATCACCGCCAGCAGGGTGGGGGGTGGCGCGTCCAGGCTGATCCAGTCATCGTCGCCCGGCTCCAGGCCCGACAGGTCTTCCATCTGGCTGACCCAGGCATAGACCCGGGGCGCGATCTCCAGCGTCAGGGCCATGGGCGTGGGGTCGAACTGAGCCAGCTGGGTCAATTGTCCGTATACGGCGAAGTCGCCGGCAGCGGGCCGCGCGCCCAGCAGGAACGCCTGCACGGTCAGGTGGGCCTCGAAGGCCTCGAGGAAGCGCCGATAGCTGGCCTCGATCACCGGCGCGGTGGTGGGGTTGGAGCCCACCACGTGCAGGCGGTCGATCTGCCGTCGGCTGAACTGCTCGCCGCGCTGGGCCAGCTCGGCGTCGGGAATGGTGGCCCCGCGCCAGCACGGCAGGATGGCGGCGGCGCGGGCGATGTCGGCCGGATAGCTCCAGCGATAGTGGAACATCGCCTTGGTCAGCCATTCGTCGGCATAGTCCTCGATCAGGGCGTCGATGAAGGCCAGGGCCGGGTCTTGCGGGATCACCGAGCGGCCGGCGTGCTCGGCCTCCAGCCGGCGGATGATCGGCGAGGAGTCGACTACCGCCTCCAGCGCCCCGTCGGGACCTGGCAGGTAGAAGGTCGGCAGCAGCTGAACCTTGGGCCGAGGAAGGCCTTCCAGCGCCTGCCCCGAGCTGGGCAGGAAGCGATAGGCGAGGCGGCGATAGCGCAGCACCGCCAGCATCTTGCGGGTGTAGGGCGAGCCGGGCGCGCCGCTGAGGGTGATGGGATCGGTCATGGGGGCCTCGGCTAACGGAACATCTTGAGACGGTCGCTGACCACGATCTCCTTGGAGCCGGCCGGCAGGCTGACGAAATCGCCGTCGCGGCCGATCTTGATCTTGCCCGGGAAGATCTTGCGCGAGTCGCTCAGGAACGGACCCTCCAGCGCGCCGATCGGCAGGGCCGGGGTGATGTGGGTGAACAGCAGCATGCCCACCTTGTCGCGCTGGGCCAGGCCCGCGACCTGCTCGGGCGAGGCGTGATAGCCGGGGATATCGCTGAAGATCTTGGCCAGCCGCTCGCGGCCCGCCGCCTTGGCCGCCCGCTGTTGACTGGCGACCAGATTGGGGGCCAGGGCCTCGTGCACCAGCAGATCGACGCCCTTCGCGGCCGTCTCGACGCGGGGCGACAGGGCGGTGTCGCCACTGATCACCACGGTGCGGCCCTTGTAGGTGAAGGCGTAGCCGACGGCGGGGCTGACAGGGTCGTGCTTGACGGGGAAGGCGGTGACCTTGAGGTCAGGCTCGTCGATCAGCACCACGTCGGGCTGGTCGGCGGCAGCAGTGAAGGTCAGGGCCTGGCCGCCGAAACCCGAGGGCGGCACCACTGCCGCGCCGTGGTGGCCAGTGCGATAGCCCTGGTCCATACGGTAGGCCGACATGAAGCCGCCGACCACCGGCTCGACGCCCAGCGGACCGTGCACGGGCACGGGGCTGGCCGAGCCGCTGCCGGCCCAGCGCTGCAGCATCAGCTCGCCCAGGCCGTCGATGTGGTCGGAGTGGAAGTGGGTCAGGAATATCGCCTCGATCCGGGCGGGTGGCAGGTTCATCAGCGACAGGTTGCGGCTGGCGCCCGAGCCGGCGTCGATGACGAACAGGCGCTTGCCGGCCAGAACCGCCGTGCAGGGACCTGTGCGTTTGGGGTCGGGCAGGGGCCCGCCGGCGCCGCACAGGCCGACATGCAGCCCGTCGGCCAGGCCGTCATCGGGCGCGCGGGCCATGGCCTTTACATAGAGCTTCTCGACCATGGTCTGCGCGATCCGGCCGCGGACCATCCAGCCGCCCAGTCCGGCCGTGACCACCAGTCCCAAAACCGCAAGTCCGACGACTGTCCTGGTTCGCATGGTCGATCCTCCCGTTCGGACGGGCTTGACCCCGCCTCAATGTAGTGACACGCATTCTGTCAATATATGTCGCGCGAACAGGCGGCGAGTCAACTGGAGGAGTGGGAATGCAGGTTCTGAGGACGCCGGACGACCGGTTCGAGGCTCTGGCCGACTGGCCGTTCGCGCCGCACTACACAACGATCACCGACGCTGATGGCACGGCCCTGCGGCTGCACCATGTGGACGAGGGCCCGCGCGACGGGCCGGTCGTGCTGCTGATGCATGGCGAGCCGTCCTGGGCCTATCTGTACCGCAAGATGATCGCCGGCCTGACCGCGCGCGGCTATCGCGTGGTGGCCCCCGACCTGATCGGCTTCGGACGTTCCGACAAGCCGGCGGCCCGCGCCGACTATACCTATGAGCGCCACGTGGCCTGGATGAGCGCCTGGCTCACGGGGATCGATCTGAAGGGCATCACCCTGTTCTGCCAGGACTGGGGCGGGCTGATCGGTTTGCGTCTGGTCGCGGCGTTTCCGGAGCGCTTCGCCGCCGTGTGCGTGGGCAATACCGGCCTGCCGGTCGGCACGGGCATGAGCGACGGCTTCAAGGCCTGGCTTGAGTTCAGCCAGAATACGCCGGTGATGCCGATCGGCCTTATCGTCAACATGGGCACGGGTCGCGAACTCTCCCAAGCCGAGATCGCCGCCTATGACGCGCCCTTCCCGGACGAGAGCTTCAAAGAGGGCGCGCGTCAGTTCCCGGTCCTGGTGCCGGTGACCCCCGAGCATGGCTCGGTGGCGCAGAACAAGGCCGCCTGGACCGTGCTGGAGGCTTTCGACAAGCCGTTCCTGACCACGTTCAGCGATGGCGACGCCGTGACCAAGGGCGGGGAAGCCATCTTCCAGTCCAGGGTGCCCGGCGCCGCCGGTCAGCCCCATGTCATCGTGTCCGGCGGCCACTTCCTGCAGGAAGACTGCCCCGAGGTGCTCACCGAACTGCTCGACGGGCTCATCCGTCGCGCCCATGCCTGAGGAGAACCTTATGCAGGTCAGGAACGCCGTTTATCCGCCGGGTCCGCAGGCCATGGCCTTCTTCGGCGCGGAGGAGGATGGCCCCTTCGTGATGGTCAATCTGCTGAAGTTCAAGGAAAGGGCCGAGTATCCTGACGGTTCGGCCTCGGATCTGACCGGTCGGCAGGCCTATGCGCTTTACGGCGAGGAGGTCAGCAAGCTGGTCGAGGGGCTTGGCGGCAGCATCCGCTTCAGCGGCCATGTCACCAGCATCTTGCTGGGCGAGGTCGACGAGCTTTGGGACGCCGTAGCGCTGGCCGAATATCCGTCGCTGGCGGCCTTCAAGGCCATGGCCACGTCTCCGGAGATGCACGCCATCGAGCACCATCGTGTCGCAGGCCTGGCGGGGCAGTTGAACATTCGGACCAAGGAGGGCTTCGCGCCACTCCCCTGAACCACAAATCTCCGCTCTCCCCGGCGAAGGCCGGGGCCCGGATTGTTCCAGAGCGTCTGGGGATGACGCGCCCTTTGCAGAGCGCAATCCGCGAACTCTCCGGGTTCGATCTGGGTCCCGGCCTTCGCCGGGAAGAGCGGCGATTGAGGGGGCAGTACCCCTCAGTTGTTCCAGTAGATGAACTCGTCCGTCGGCTTGTCGGCAACGCCGAGCGGATGGTCGATGGAGATGGCGCCGCGCAGCAGCGATGGCCAGGTCGGTTTGACGCTGCCCTTGTCGCGGTTGACCAGAAGCGCCTTTAATTCCGCCACCTTGGCTGTATTGGCCGAGGCAAGGTTCGCTTGCTCGGTCGGATCGGCGGCCAGGTCGAACAGCCAGAGCTTTTCGCCCTTGCCCTCCGGCAGGGTCAGCACCTGCAGCTTCCAGTCGCCCGCGCGCACCATGCGATAGTCGCCCGAGCGCCAGAACAGCGCCTCATGCGGCCGGGCAGGATTCTTTCCTGTCAGGTGGGGGATCAGGTTGACCCCGTCGATGGGACGATCCGTCGGCACGGCCGCGCCCGCCGCCCCTGCGGCGGTGGCGAACATGTCGATATGGCCAACTGGGCTGGCGAACTTTGCCCCCGCCGGCAGGGCCTTGGGCCAACGCATATAGTAGGGCACCCGGATGCCGCCCTCGAAGAAGGTGGCTTTCCAGCCGCGATAGGGGCTGTTGATCTGCGGCAGGCCCACATAGTGCGCGCCGCCATTGTCGCTGGTGAAGACCACCAGCGTGTTGTCGTCCAGACCCTGGTCCTTCAGCGTCTGCAGCACCCGGCCGACATTGCGGTCCAGGTTGCGGATCATGGCACCATAGACCCGCTGGCGGTGGTCCTTGATCTGGGGAAGTGCGTCATAGTCGGCCTTGGGCGCCTGCAGCGGCGTGTGCGGCGCGTTGTAGGCCAGGTACATGAAGAACGGCTGGTTCCGGTTGGCCTTGATGCTCTTGATGGCCTCGTCCGACAGATAGTCGGTCATGAAGCCCTTGGCCTTCATCATCGGCTGGCCGTTGTACTGCACGGTATAGGGCAGGTTGGCCCACAGGAACTTGTCGATCGGGTCGAAGCTCTGCTTGGAGTTCTCCACGCCCGGATCATTCTCGGGCAGGAACATCGAGGCCCCGGAGATGAAGCCCAGGCTCTCGTCGAAGCCCTGCTGCTCGGGACGCGAGCCTTTCGACCCGCCCAGGTGCCACTTGCCCAGATGCACGGTGTGGTAGCCCCGGGTTTTGAGCACTTCGGCGATGGTCGTTTCCGAGGCCGGCACCGCCAGTTCGTCCATCGGCGGCATTTCGCCGGCCTGTTGGCGATTGAAGTGCGGCGGGTGCAGGGCGCCGGGCGTGCGGAAGCTGCCGACCAGACGCGAGAAGCCGACCGGGGTCGGGGTGAACTCGAAGCCAAAGCGAGTGGGATAACGGCCGGTCATCATCGCCGCGCGCGAGGGCGAGCAAGTGGCGTTGCCGGAATAGCCGTTGGTCAGGTCGACGCCCTGCTGGGCGATGGAATCGATATTGGGCGTCTTGACCACGCCGCCGACCCCGCCGCCGTTCAGGCTGACGTCATTGTAGCCCAGGTCGTCAGCCAGGATGAAGATGACGTTGGGCGGCCGCTGGTCCGCTGGTGCCGCAGGCTGAGCGGGGCCTTCCTGCCAGGCGACGGGCTTGTTCTCGGTGCCCTTGGGGACCATCAGCCGCCCAATGTGGTAGATCAAGAAGTCGCGGCCGAGCCACGCGCCCGCCAGAACGGCGGCCAGAACCGCAAGAACAACCCCTGCCCATTTCAGAATTCGCATCCCGGCTCCCCTTGATCGCCTGACTTTTCGGTCATCGTTGGCAAGGAGTGTATATTGACATTGCGTGTGCCGAAAGATGTGATCGCGTGGTCTTTCAAACCCTTGCCTGAGAGCGACACAATGCGCTGGATTCCAATCGTGGTGCTGGGCCTCATGGGGCTGATCAATCTGGGGCGCGGCGCGATTCATACCTTCACCGCCGATGGCGGCGCCCGTTCGATCGCGGGTCTTGATCTGTCCACAAACCGCGAGACCATAGTGTCGTTTCTGGCGACGCTCGGCCTGGCCCAGATGGCCAAGGGTGTGTTCGAACTTTATGTCGTGGCGGGCCGCCGCGATCTGCTGGCCCTGTTTCTGGCCATGCAAACCGTCGATACCTTGCTGGCGGTCGTCAATCTGTACTTGTGGCGCCCCTTGCCCGTCACGGTGCCGGGACAGCCGTTCAACCTTGTTCTGCTATTCGTCCAGGTGGTTGCCTTGGCCCTGGCCCTCAGGCGCGCGCCGTCAGGCCCTGCTGGTCCAGCCGCCACTTGAACTGATCGAAGCGGTCCTGTCCGAAGAAGGCTTCGCCGTTAAAGGCGATCATCGGGACCCCGTAATGGCCCGCCGCGCGCTGGGCGACCTGGCTTTCCTCGACGATGGCGGCCAGACGCTCGGCCTCCGTATCGACGGTTCGCATCAGGGCGGCGGCGTCCAGCCCTGCGCGCTCGGCGGCGCGGGCGATGTGGTCATCCTCGTGCCAGTTGTCGACCTCGCCGCTCCAGATCACCCGGCTGACCTCGGTCAGGAAGGGCAGGCCGCGCCCCAACTGCGCCGCCGCGACGCCCATGTGGGTCAGGCGATGAATGTGCGGCTGCTCCTTGGGATAGGTGCGGGTGGCGAAGTCCATCTTCACCGGGTCGGGGATCGGCCAGCGGAAGGGCAGGCCCAGGAAGGCCGCCTCGCGGTGGATGTCCTGCATGAAATAGCTGAACCACAGCGGATCGCGGGTCTCGAAAAACTCCGGCGTCCGCACGGCCAGCGGATAGACCGGACGGATGTTGCCGACCACGTCGAAGTCGCGCTCCAGCGCGGTCAGGCGGTGGGTGATCATGTACGAATAGGGCGAGCGGAAGGACCAGTAGAGGTCGTAGTTCAGGGTCATCGCGCGCTCCGGTTCTATATATTGGCACTCTTAATGCGACTATATCCGCAAAATCGCAGCGGTCCACGCTTGCCTTCCGATAGAAATGGCAGTTAGCATGCCACAACAATAATGCGGGGAGTGGAGCGATGCTGAATCTGGTGCGAGGCCTGGTCGGCGCGGTGGGTCTGGTGGGCCTGTTGCTGGCGGCGATGTTCCTGCTCCGCACGGAGCCGGCCGCTGCGAAGTTCGGCCTGCAGGCGCTGGGGCCCTTGGGGCTGGCCTCCCTCAGGGCCGACATGGTCGGACTGTTCGGCGCGGTCGGCGTTCTGTCTCTGACGGCTGCGGTGCGCAATCGAGGCGATCTGCTGCTGGCGCCGCTGATCCTGATCGGCCTCGCCCTCTCGGGGCGCACGATTTCTCTCCTGATGACCGGGCCTGCGCCGGACCTGTTCCCGCCAATGGTCGTCGAGGCGGTCCTGATCGCGGTTCTGGGTCTGGGCTATCGCGTCCTGGCGCGGCCTCAGGCCTGAGCCTCGGAGACAGATCATGGATGACGATAACAAACCCAGGATCGACCGGCGCTCGCTGCTGCTCGGCGCCGGGCTGGGCGTGGTCGGAACTGGCGCGGTCGTGGCTGGCGGGGCGGCTATCAAGTCGGCGACCAGCGGCATCGTCACGCCCAAGGCGGTTGGCAAGGGCAAGGCGGCGAAGATCGGCCTGTCGTTCAAGGACTCGCGGCCGGCCCACGCCGAAGAGGCGAGGGCCCCGGCCGGCGCGCCCAATGTGGTGGTGATCATCCTCGACGATGTCGGGTTCGCCGATCTGGGCTGCTATGGCGGTGAGCTGCAGACCCCGGCCCTGGACGCCCTGGCGGGCACCGGGCTGCGCTATACCAATTTTCGCACGACCGCGATGTGCTCCTGTACGCGCGCGGCGCTGCTGACCGGGCTGAACCACCACTCGGCCGGCATGGGCTGGCTGGCCGATATCGACAGCGGCTATCCCGGCTATCGCGGCGACCTGACCCGCCAGAACGCCACCCTGGCCGAGGTGCTGGTCGAGGCCGGCTGGTCGACCTTCCTGCTGGGCAAGTGGCACGTCAACAATGCCGACCACTCCGGTCCGGCCGGCCCATTCCACAACTGGCCGACCCAGCGGGGCTTCGAGCGGGCCTACTGGTATCAGGGCCATTCCAGTGACCACTTCCATCCCGGCGCGCTCTATGAGGGCACAGCGCCGGTCGAGGCGGGCGGGGAGGGCTATTACCTCTCCGACGATCTGGCCCAGCGGGCGGTAACCTATCTGCGCACCCAGCAGCTGATGGCGCCGGACAAGCCGTTCTTCATGCAGCTGGCCTTCGGCGCAGCCCACTCGCCGCTGCAGGCCAAGGCCGCCGACCGCGATCTCTATAACGGCAAGTTCGAGGCCGGCTGGGACGAGATCCGCAGGCAGCGCCTGGAGCGCCAGAAGGCCCTGGGCCTGATGCCCGCCGAGACGCAGCTGCCGCCCCTGTCACCCGGCGCCAAGCCGTGGGCTGAGCTGACCGCCGACCAGAAGCGGCTCTATGCCCGCTACATGGAGGTCTATGGCGGCATGGTCACCGGCGTCGACCGGGCCATCGGCACGGTCATGGCCGAGCTGGAGGCCATGGGCGTTCGCGAAAACACCCTGGTGGTGGTGTTCTCCGACAACGGCGCCTCGGCCGAAGGCACCGAGACCGGCTCTCCCAACCTGTTTGGCCCGGCGTTCGGACGTCCGGCCTCGGAAGCCGAGGCCCTGGCCCTGTACGACACCATGGGCGAGGACGGCACCTTCCCGCATTATCCGATCGGCTGGACCAATGCCTCGGGCACGCCCTATCGGCTCTACAAGCAGAACACCGCCCTGGGCGGGGTCGCCGATCCGCTGATCGTCTCCTGGCCCAAGGGCGTGGACGAGAAGGGCGGGGTGCGAAAGCAGTTCGTGCACGTGGTCGATCTCTACCCGACCCTGCTGGACGCCTGCGGCGTCAAACAGCCGGAGCTCTATCGCGGTGAACCGCAAAAGCCGCTGGAAGGGGCCAGTGTCGCCCCGACCTTCGCCTCGCCCAAGGCGGCGACGCGAACCGACCAGTATTACGAGCTGGGCGGCTATCGCGCCTTCCAGGAAGGTGACTGGCGGCTGGTCGCCCAGCACCAGCGCGGAAAGCCCTTCGAGGACGACCACTGGGGGCTCTACAACGCCGCTGTGGATCCCAACGAGCTGCGAGACGTCTCGGCCGATCATGCCGACGTCGTCGCGCGCCTGAAGGACAAGTGGAACAAGGCCGCCGCCGACCACGACGTGCTGCCGCTGGACGATCGGCCACTGCTGCTGAAGCTGGTCCAGACACGCGCCGCCAAGCTGCGCAAGCGTTGGGACATCCGGCCGCCGATCGACCCGATCCCGACGGATGTGTCGCCCATCGTCTGCGGACTTTCTCACACCATCGAGCTGGAGCTGTCACGCCCCAATGGTGACGAGGATGGCGTGCTGATCGCCCATGGCTCGATGCCGGCAGGCTATGTGCTTTATGTCGACAACGGTCGGCTGATCTACGAGACCAGCCTTGTGCCCTGGAGCGAGATCATCGCTTCGCCGACGCGCCTGCCGCGCGGCAACGTCAAGGTGAAGTATCAGCAGACCATGACCTCACGCCCGTTCGAGGGGCGCGGCGCGCTGTTTGTGAATGGCCGCAAGGTGGCTGAACGCAAGTTCGACCGGGTGCTGTTCGCGCCGGGTTACGACGGCTTCTGCGTCGGAGCTGACCACGGCAACCGGGTCTCGCGCGCCTATGAGGGACCAAACCCCTTCAAGGGCCAGATTCAGCGGGTGCTGATCGACGTGGACACCGCCGCCATGAAGCCGCTGGAGATCATGCGGTTCATGAAGGCGATGAGTATCAGGGTCTGATTCAGGCTTAGAACCGCGAGGGATAGACCTGTTGGGTCTTGCTCTCGTTGTAGGACGAGCCGGGGCAGTCGACCGCATAGCTGCTGGCGGTTTCGCGCAGGTAGGGGCCCTTGCCGCTGAAGCCATTCAGAGCGGCGCAGGACACGGCGGTCTTGTAGTTGACCGAGCCGTCCTCGCTGAGTTCGGCCATGAACTGATCGAAGGCCAGGTCCATCAGGCCGCTTGTTGCGGCCAGGCGGCGGGCGCGACCGGCGAAGGCGGTGGTCACCTCGCCATCGGCCGAAACCGGGCGGGCGACCGGGGTCGGACCGGCGGCCGCGCCGGCGGCGGTGATCGCGCCGCCCGCCAGCATGGCTTCCAGGTCGGTGAAGCGGCCGCTGGCGCTGCCCACGGCAGCGGCCGTGGCGAAGGCCGCAGCGAAGCCTGCCGGGGCGTGGCCGGGGCCGCCGATCCGCGAGGCTTCCACCGCGCCCACCAGGCCGGCATAGGGCGCATCAGCGATCGAGACGACCAGGTTCTGGTTGACATAATAGCCAAGGGCCAAGCCCTTGAGCGCGCCGCCGACCGGGGCCAGAACGGCGTCCTTCGAGGCCAGCAGCGGACCGCCCAGGGCGGCGCGGGTCATTTCGGGCGTAAAGCCTGTCCAGGCGGCGCGATAGCTGGTCTCGACGGTGGATTCCTTGACCAGTTCGCCCGTGCGCCAGCGCACCAGGCGGAAGGTCACGCGGGCCGAGGCCAGCTTGTCGGTTCCCAGCCAGAGGCTGGGGCCGCGCAGCTCATCGAACCGCACATACAGCATGTACTCGCTGTCCAGCCGGCTGCGGGCCAGCATGTCGGCGCGATCCAGATGGCGCGTTAGGTTCTCGACCACCTGCACGCGGGTGGGGCGGGTGGTGATGATCGCGCCGCCGTCGAACCAGCGAAACTCCGGCGTGCCCTCGACCGCCTGCAGCGAGACATTGCGGAAGAACGGCTTGTGCTGGGCAGCCTTGGCGATGGCGACCGGCGGCATGGCCGGCTGGCGCAGGGCCGCGACGTCGTCGGCGCTGGCGCAGGCGCCGAGCAGGACGGCGGTGCCGGTCATCGCGAGCAGCGCCTTCAAGGGCTTGGACGTCGTAACCATCGGAGCTCTCCAAAATCGCGCTGGAGCATGCCCTGACAACCTTAATGGGCCATTTCGCGCGTTGCGCCGTCAAACGTCGAAAAGGAAGCCTCCACCGGGCAGGTCCGGCGGAGGCTTCAGGGTAGCTGACGAAGGCCAAGATCAGGCGGCGGGGCGGGAGCCTGTCGCGCAATGGCGCGCGATGAAGTCGGCATGGCTGGGCAGGCCCTCGACCGCGCGGCTCATGATCTGGCGGATATTGGCCATGTACTCGTCCAGTTGCGCATCGGTAACGAGCCTGGTCAGCGGATGGGTCGCGCCAGGCAGCACGCCCTGGCCGATCAGCACCTGGATCCAGCTGGCTTCCTTGAAGAGGTCGTCCTCCTGGCTGAACAGCCGTCCCGACTGGGCGAACAGCGCCATGCGGGCCTTGAGGGAGTCGGGGATGTCCATGGCCTTGCAGGCCCGCCAGAACGGCGTGTCCTCGCGGGTGGTGGCCTTGTAGTGCAGGATCAGGAAGTCGCGGATGTACTCGTATTCCAGTGCGGTCTGCCGGTTGTATTCGTCGATCTCGACGGCGTTGAAGTCACCGTTCGGGAACAGGGCGATCAGGCGGCCAAGGGCCGATTGCACCAGATGGATGCTGGTCGATTCCAGCGGCTCCATGAAGCCGCTGGCCAGGCCCACGGCCACGACATTTTTGTTCCAGAACCGCTTGCGCTTGCCGGTCGTGAATTTCAGCTGGCGCGGCTCGGCGAGGGGCGCGCCATCGAGGTTGCGCATCAGCACCTCGGTCGCCTCGGCGGCGCTGATGTGCTCGCTGCAAAACACGTGGCCGTTGCCGGTGCGGTGTTGCAGCGGTATGCGCCACTGCCAGCCGGCGTCGCGCGCGGTGGACCGGGTGAAGGGTGGCAGGGGCGTTGCCGATGCGCAGGGCACGGCGATGGCGCTGTCCATCGGCAGCCAGCCGCGCCAGTCGTCATAGCCTGTGCGCAGCGTCTCCTCGATCAGCAGACCGCGAAAGCCCGAGCAGTCGATGAAGAACTCGCCCCCGACCGTGCGGCCGTCCTGAAGGGTCAGGCCGGTGACGAAACCGGTCTGAGGATGTTGGTCGACGCCGACGATGCGGCCCTCGACGCGGCGCACGCCCTGCGCTTCGCTATAGCGGCGCAGATACTGGGCGTAGAGCGCCGCGTCGAAGTGATAGGCGTGGACCAAGCCCTCCAGATAGCCCCCGCCCGCCGTCTGCAGCCGATCGAACTTGCCGGCGCGCGCGGCTCGGGCGTTCAGCGAATAGTCCCAGAGACTCTCGTCGCGACCCGCCAGGCGACGGCGCATCCAGTAGTGATGGAAGGACGCCATGCCCAGCGGCCGACCGACCGGTCCGAAGGCGTGCAGATAGGATTGGCCGACCGTGTGCCAGTCGACGAATTCGATACCCAGTTTGATCGTGCCGTTGGTGGCCGCGAGGAAGTCGTTCTCGTCCAGGCCCAGAAAGCTGTTCAGCAGCTTGATCGCCGGGATCGTGGCCTCGCCGACGCCGACCGTGCCGATCTCGTCGGACTCGACCACGGTGATCGCCACCGTGGAACCCAGGGCGCGCGAAAGCATGGCGGCGCTCATCCAGCCGGCGGTTCCGCCGCCGACAATGGTCAGGGACTTCAGCCCGCCGTCCGCCATCACTGTTCCGCCCGGTTCGCCCCTGATGGGGTCTCTCATAAAAAAGCCCCCGCCAGATCGCTCTGGCGGGGGGCTCGCAAGTTGGGGATGGATTACAGACTAGTAGCGGTAGGAAACGCCGATCATGTAGGTCGAGCCATACTCCTGATAGTCGATGGTCTGGCGCGGATCGTTGTTGTCGTAGGTCTTGAAGGGCTCGTTGGTGATGTTGTTGGCCTGCAGCAGCAGGGCCATGCCGGTCAACGGGCCGTCGCGGAACTCGTAGCCGATCTGGGCGTCGAGCACCGACTCCGCTTCCACCGTGCGGAAGATCCGCGCGGCGCTCAGGCCGGCCACTTCACCCAGGAACTTGCCGCGATAGCGGTTGCTGACCCGGGCATTGAAGCCGTTGTTTTCATAGTAGAACGTCGTGTTGACGACCTTCTTGGACAGACCCGGAATGGTGATCGGCTTCTGACCCTTCTCAAGCGTGACTTCGCTGTCGGTGAACGAGCCGCTGACGATCAGACCGAAGCTCTTCAGCGGCTGCCACAGCATGTCGCCCTGAACCGAGGCCGACAGTTCGAGCCCGCGGATGAAACCGCCGTCGCCGTTGTCCGGACCGGAAACCAGGCCCTGGGTCGTGCCCAGCGCAGCCTTCTGAGCCGGGCTCAGCAGGAACAGGAAGTCCGAGAAGTCCTTCAGGGTCGAGGAGCTGGAGTTGACGAAGTTCGACAGCTCCTTGTGGTAGACCGCTGCCGAGATGTAGCCCGAGCGACCGAAGTACTTTTCGACCGACACATCGACGCCGTCGGCGATATAGGGCCGCAGCTTCGGATTGCCGCCGTTGGCGCTGAAGTACGAGGTGTTCGGATCGGTCGAGGTCAGCCGCACGATGTTCTGGTTGAACGACTGGCTGGCGCGCAGTTCGTCCATCCGGGCGCGGGCCAGGGTGCGGGCCGCGCCGACGCGGACATAGAGCTCGTTGCCCATGTCGAAGGTCAGGTTCAGGCTGGGCAGGGCGTAGGTGTAGGTGTCACCGTCGTCGGTCACGGTCGGGTTGGCCGTATCGTTCGGATTGACGGCCACGCCCTTCGAGAACTGATCGGTGCGAACCACCTGCAGGCCGACATTACCGCGAACCGGGATCTCGCCGGCCTGGGTGTCGATGCCGAACTTGGCATAGGCCACCTGGACATCTTCGCGAACCGACCAGTTGCGGGTCTGCACGGCCGGGTTCTGGTCGGCGATCAGGGTGTAGACGCCATTCTTCAGCAGGTAGGTCGGATCATAGGCGAGCATGCCCGAGATGCCGATCATGTCCAGCTTGGCGACGCCGACGATCGCGGCGGTCGGAATGGCGCGGCTGAGCGGAGCGCCTTGGGCGATGCGGCCGCCGAAGGTCAGGAAGCTTTCATGGACTTCCTTTTCCTTCTCGCGACGGCTGGCGTTGAAGCCAACCTCGACATTGGCGATCGGACCCCAGGCCAGGTCATGCTTGGCCGAGAAGCGCGCCGCCGACAGTTCGTCGGTGATGGACGGGGTGTTGTAGAAGCCAGCCTGGGTCAGCGCGCCGCCGGCGGCACCGCCGCCCCAACCTTGCGGGTCGGTCAGCACGAACAGGTTGGCGTTGGTGTAGTCCAGCGTGGAGCGGAACACCGTGCCGCCGCCCGGGGTGGTCGTGAAGCCCAGGGTGTCGGTTGCGCCGACGCCGTTGGGACCCGTGCCCGAATAGGATTCGAAGATCACGTCGGTGCGGTCGGCCGAGGAGTAGCTCAGGTCGGCGGCCAAGCCCCAGCCGTTGTCGGTCTGGTAGTTGACGTTCCAGCCGGCTGACTTGAGCGTCGTGTCCCGGGTGTTGAGGTCGTTGCGCATCACGCCCTTGACGCCCGCGAAGGTGCCCTGGGTGATCAGGCCGGCTTCGGTGGTGCGGGTGGGCTGCAGCGAAGCAGACGACCATTGCAGGGGCAGTTCGATGCCGCGCAGGATCTGCTTTTCGGCGAATTCCGAATAGTACAGGTCCAGCGACGTGCTCAGCTTGTCGTTGGGCTTGTACTCCAGAACACCGATGACGCCGGTGCGCTTGAGGTTGTTGGACTGGTTATAGGGCTTGGCCCCGCCGATCACCCGGTCATTGGCCGCGTTGATGGTCGGATAACCCCAGGCGTTGAAGCGACGGCTCTGGGTCGGGGTCGAGATGTCAGAAACGGCCAGGGCGACGCCGACGGTGTCATTGGCGAACTGGTTGACATAGGTGGCGCTGAAGCGGTGGCCGGTGTCCTTGGCGTCCGGGTTCAGCTTGTCTTCGCTGTTCATCTCGTAGCGCGCATTCGCCGAGAGGATGCGCTTGCCGTACTTCAAGGGGCGGATGGTCTGCAGGTCGGCGGTGCCCGACAGGCCCTGACCGATCAGCGACGCGTCCGGCGTCTTGTAGACCAGGACGCCCGAGAGGATTTCCGAAGGATACTGGTCGAACTCGACACCGCGGTTGTCGCCGGTCGAGACCTGCTCGCGGCCGTTCAGCAGCGTGGACGTGAAGTCGGGGCCAAGGCCGCGGATCGAGATGACCTGGGCGCGGCCGTCGAGGCGCTGCGCGGTCAGGCCGGGCAGGCGGGCCAGGGATTCGGCAATGGAGTTGTCCGGCAGTTTGCCGATGTCTTCGGCCGAGATGGCTTCGACGATCGAGGTCGAGGTCTTCTTGAGCGCGATGGCGTTTTCGATACTGGCGCGAATGCCGGTGACCACGATCTCCTCGACGGCCGTATCCTCGGCGGTCTTGGTGGTGGTTTCCTGGGCCTGCGCCATACCGGCCGAGGCGAACAAGAGCGCCAAGCTGGTCGCTGCGCCGCCCATCAGACGCGCGCGGTTATGCTGAGTTCTTGAGTTCATGGTCTCACCCTCCCTGTATCGGCTCTGCGCGTTTCTGACGCTGCGGTCGGAGCCGTTGTCGCAAATTACTGCAAATTAACGCGGTGTAATCAACCCAAAAAAACGCAAACCCTGTCAGGGTGCAAGCCTTGGATCCCTGTTTCTGGCCTCAGGTGATGTAAAATTGCCTCTTAACTAAAGGGGGTAAGGCCATTATCCGCAAGGGAATGACGTTGTTGCGATTGACAGCCAGGCGAGCCGGCTGCAAATTTATGCAAATTATTGCAGTGGTCAGAGCCGGTAGCGGCTCGGCCGCGCGGTTAGGGGGAAGCGATGTCGGCCTGGGGGTCCTGGCGACAACGGCTGGCGGCCATGGCGGCCGGCATGGCCATGACAGGGGGCGCCGGTGTGGCTGGCGCCGCGCCCGAGCCTGCCGTCTATCTGCAGCGCAAGGCCTCCGATGAGGTGATCTACTTCGTCCTGCCCGACCGGTTCGCCAATGGCGATGCGGTCAATGATCGCGGCGATCTGACCGGTGGTCCGCTGGCTACCGGCTTTGATCCGACCCGGGCGGACTTCTATCATGGCGGCGACCTGCAGGGCCTGACCCAGCGCCTCGACTACATCCAGGGCCTGGGCGCGACGGCCGTGTGGCTGGCGCCGATCTTCCGCAACAAACCGGTGCAGGGATCGCCGGGCCGCGAATCGGCGGCTCACCACGGTTACTGGATTACCGACTTCACCGATGTGGACCCGCATTTTGGCACGCGGGCGCAGTTCAAGGCCTTTGTCGAAGCCGCCCATGCGCGCGGGATGAAGGTCTATATGGACATCATCGCCAACCACACCGCCGACGTGATCCAGTACCGCGAGTGCCCGGCCAATGACTGCGGCTATCGCAGCAAGGCCGACTATCCCTACACCACGCGCGGCGGGGTGGCGGGCGCAGCGATCAATGAGGGCTTCGACGGTCGCGATTTTACCAGGCTGACCCGGCCCGACTACGCCTACAGCCCCTATGTCCCGGCCGACGAGGCGACCGCCAAGAAGCCCGCCTGGCTCAACGATCTGGCCCATTATCACAATCGCGGCGACAGCACCTTTGCCGGCGAGAGCTCGCTGGACGGCGACTTCGCCGGGCTGGATGACCTGTTAACCGAGAACCCGCGCGTTGTGCAGGGCTTCATCGACATCTATGGCCAGTGGATCGACGACTTCGGCATCGACGGCTACCGGGTCGACACCGCGCGCCATGTGGCTCCGGCTTTCTGGCGGGTCTTCATCCCGGCCATCCGGGCGCGGGCCAAGGCCAGGGGTATCGAAAACTTCCACATCTTCGGCGAGGTGTTTGACAGCGATGTCGCCATCCTGGCCCGCCACACCCGGGTCGACGGCTTCCCGGCGGTGCTGGATTTTGCCTTCCAGTCCACGGTCACCGAGATCGTCGCGCGCAAGGCCGGCACGGACCGGCTGGCCCGGGTGTTTGCCAGCGACGCGGTCTATGAGGGTGGCGAGGCGACCGCGCTGCAACTGCCCACCTTCCTGGGCAATCACGACATGGGACGCTTTGGCCACTTCGTGCTGCAGGCCAATCCGGGGATTTCCGATGTCGAACTGCTTGACCGCGTGACCCTGGGCCACGCCCTGATGATGTTCTCGCGCGGTGTGCCCACCCTCTACTATGGCGATGAGCAGGGCTTCACGGGCGACGGCGGCTATGCGGACTCCCGTGAGGACATGTTCGCCAGCCAGGTGCCCAGCTACAATGACAACCGGCTGGTCGGGAGCGCGGCCAGGACGGCGGCAGACAGCTACCGCACCGACGGGCCGCTCTATCGCCGCATCGCCGACATGGCCAAGATCCGCAGCGGTCATCCCGCCCTGCGCTCGGGTCGTCAGCTGTTGCGGGCCCAGAGCGACAAACCCGGCATTCTGGCCTTCTCGCGGCTTGGCGAGCGGAGCGAATACCTTGTTGTCTACAATACAGGCTCCACGCCGATCGCCGCCCAGGTCGAGGTCGAAACGACCTCGCGCGCCTGGCGGTCCGTGCGGGGCGCCTGCGCCGGGGCCGCCAGCGCGCCCGGCAGCTATCGGGTCGAGGTCGGCCCGCTGGACTACATGATTTGCGTTTCCGAGGGGCTACAGTGACGGTCAAGGTTCTTTCACGTCCGGCTGTGGAGTCCGCCCTGGACGCCGAATGGTGGCGCGGCGCGGTCATCTATCAGGTCTATCCGCGCAGCTTCGCCGACTCGAACGGCGACGGCGTCGGCGACCTGCCGGGCATCACCGCGCGCCTGGAGCACATCGCCTCGCTGGGCGTCGACGCCATCTGGCTGTCGCCGTTCTTCAAGTCGCCGATGAAGGACTTCGGCTACGACGTTTCGGACTATCTGGACGTCGATCCGATCTTCGGAACCCTGGTCGACTTCGACCGGCTGATCGAAAAGGCCCATGGCCTGGGCCTCAAGGTCATCATCGACCAGGTGTTCTCGCACACCTCCGATGAGCACGCCTGGTTCGAGGCCAGCCGCCAGGACCGCACTAATCCGTATGCTGACTGGTATGTCTGGGCCGACGCCAAGCCCGACGGCTCGCCGCCCAGCAACTGGCAGTCGGTGTTCGGCGGCCCGGCCTGGACCTGGGACGCCCGGCGCGGCCAGTACTACATGCACAACTTCCTGGCCTCGCAGCCGCAGCTCAACGTCCATGCGCCGGCCGTTCAGGACGCCCTGCTGGCCAGCGCCAAGTTCTGGATCGACCGTGGCGTTGAAGGCTTCCGCTTCGACGCCATCAACTTCTCGATGCACGATCCGAACCTGACCGACAATCCGCCGCTGCCGCCCGGCGGCAAGCGCACCCGGCCGTTCGACTTTCAGGACAAGATCCACAACCAGAGCCACGCCGACATTCCGGCCTTCCTCAGTCGCCTGCGCGCCCTGACCGATGCCCATGGCGGCCGGTTCTCGGTGGCCGAGGTCGGCGGCGACCACGCCGATCGCGAGATGAAGCTGTTCACGGCCGGCGAGGACCGCCTCAACAGTGCCTATGGCTTCCTGTATCTCTATGCCGACCGCCTGAGCGCCGCGATGGTGCGCGAAGGCGCGGCGATGTGGATGGGCGGGGACGGCGAGGGCTGGCCCTCCTGGACCTTCTCCAATCACGACGCACCCCGCGCGGTGTCGCGCTGGGCCGAGGGGCGCGACCGGAAGGCCTTCGCCGAAATGGCGCTGCTGCTGCTGGTGGCGCTGCGCGGCAATGTCTTCATCTATCAGGGCGAGGAACTGGGCCTGCCCCAGGCCCACGTGCCGTTCGAGCGCCTGCAGGATCCTGAAGCCATCACCAACTGGCCCCAGACCCTGGGTCGCGACGGCGCCCGCACGCCGATGCCGTGGGTCTCGACCGCGCCCAATGCCGGATTCTCGGCCGTCGAGCCATGGCTGCCCGTCGATCCGGTCCATCTGCCGCTGGCCGTCGATGCCCAGGAAGCCGATCCTGCCTCGACCCTGCATGTGGCCCGTCGACTGATCGCTCTGCGTCGCGCCTATCGCGCGCTGCGGACGGGCGTGGTGAGTTTCGTCGAGACCAACACCCCCCTGCTGATCTTCGAGCGCGGGGAGGGGAGCGAGGCGCTGCTCTGTGTGTTCAACCTGGGCCATGAGCCCGTCGCCTGGTCGCTGCCGGGCGGCTGGGCTGTGGTCGAGAGCGTCAACCTGTCCGAGGATGGTGTGATGCCACCCTGCGGCGGACTGATGGCGCGGCGGGTCTAGCTTGTCATCCCGGCCTAAGCGCAGCCAAGAGCCGGGACCGTCACAGGCGCAAGCACGCGCCGTGGTCCCAGGTTTCCGCTGCGCTTCACCCGGCATGACACGGTTTGTGGGGTCACCCCCCGCAGCTTTCCCGGATGATCAGGTCCGTGGGCACGCGCTCGGAACGGCTGGCCTTTTCGCCGCTGGCGTCCAGCAGCTTGGAGACCATCAGACGGCCGGCCTTGGCCGTGTCCTGGGCGATGGTGCTGAGCGCGGGGCTGCTGTAGCGGGCGAAGGGTACGTTGTCGAAACCGACCACCGAGACATCGCCGGGCACCGACAGGCCGGCGTGTTTCAGGGCGCGGATGGCGCCCAGGGCGATCAGGTCGGAGGCCGCGACCACGCCGTCGAATGCCACGCCGCGATGGATCAGGGAGTCGATGGCCGCCTCGGCGGATTCGACCTCGAAGTGGGCGGGCACGATCAGGTCGGGATCGATGCTCAGCTTCTGGTGCTCCAGCGCGTCCAGATAGCCGCGATGGCGCTGCATGGCTTCCGGGGCCTCGGTGTCGCCCAGGAAGACGATGCGCTTGCGGCCCAGCCGCGCCAGGTGGAGCGTCGCCCGGCGGCCGCCCATCGGGTTGTCGGAGCCGACCGAGCAATAGTTCTGTTCGGGCAGCTGCGCGCCCCAGACCACGAACCGGCCCTCGGTTTCAGCCAGGCGGTTGAAGGCCGCATGCAGCGAGCTCTGGCCCAGGAAGATCACGCCTTCGGCCCGGCTGGTGGTCATGGCCACCGACAGGTCCTCGAAATTGGCCGGTGCGATGTGGCTGAGCAGCACGTCGCAACCGCGCTCGCTGGCCGCTTCGCCGACACCGGCCAGAAGCTCCAGGAAGAACGGGTCGGACATGCCGCTGTCGCGGCCCTGCGGACGGGGCACGACGATGGCGATCGTCGCTTCGGCGCCGATCGGGCCGGCGGGCATGTAGCGGCGGAACGGATAGTCCATCTCGCGCGCCAGCTTCCAGATC